>CAYMUQ010000044.1:0-10101 GCA_964393805.1 uncultured Clostridia bacterium | reverse complement strand
AGGTGTATTGGAACGTTCTCAATAAAGAGAGAAACGGCGAATATCTCGGCAAGACCGTGCAGATTATCCCGCACATTACCGACGAGATAAAGTCGTTTATATATTCGGTCGGCAAGACTACTGGCGCGGAGGTCGTCATAACCGAAATAGGCGGCACCATAGGCGATATAGAGAGCCAGCCGTTTATCGAAGCTATCCGTCAGGTAGCGAGGGAAGTGGGCAGAGAAAATTACTGCTTTATCCACGTTACGCTCGTTCCCTATATTTCGGGTTCGGAGGAATTTAAGTCCAAGCCCACCCAGAACTCGGTCAAGGAGTTGCAGGGTATGGGTATAAATCCCGATATAATTATCCCCCGCGTAGACGCGCCTATGCCCGACGAGGTGCGCGAAAAGATTGCTATGTTCTGCAACGTAGAGCCCGAGTGCTGTATAGAAAATATGACTATGCCCGTACTCTACCAGTGCCCCATAATGCTTGAAAAGAGCCGCTTTTCGGAGATTGTCTGCAAGAGGTTGAACCTCGACCCGAGAGTTATAAATCTCTCCGAGTGGAATAAAATGATAGAGCGCATAGAGGCGAGGGACAAGACCATTAAAATCGCGCTGTGCGGAAAATACGTTCAGCTTCACGACGCATATCTATCCGTTGCCGAGGCTCTCGCCCACGCAGGATACGAGAACGAAGCAAAGGTTGAAATAAAGTGGGTTGACACCGAGGCGCTTACCGATAAAAACGCGGACAAAGAGCTCGGAGACGTCGACGGTATAATAGTACCCGGCGGCTTCGGCGCACGCGGAGTAGAGGGTATGATACTTTGCTCCAAATATGCACGCGAGCACAACGTTCCTTATTTCGGCATATGTCTCGGAATGCAGACGGCGGTCATCGACTATGCGAGAAACGTCGTCGGATACAAGGACGCGCATTCATCTGAGTTCAATCCCGATAGCAAGCACCCCGTTATAGATTTAATGCCCGACCAGCAGGGCGTAAAGATGGGCGGAACTATGCGTCTGGGCGCATATCCCTGCAAAGTAATAGGACCCATTATGAAGGAAGCTTACGGCGAGGATAACGTGTCGGAGCGTCACCGCCACAGATATGAATTTAACAACACGTTCCGCGAGGAAATCGAAAAGGCGGGTATGGTTATTGCGGGAACTTCCCCCGACGGACTTTTGGTTGAGGCGGTCGAAATACCTTCTCTCGACTTCTATATCGGCGTACAGTTCCACCCCGAGTTCAAGTCCCGTCCGCAGAACGCGCATCCCATTTTCCGTGAGTTTATTAAGCACGCGGTAAAGAAATCGCAGAGTAAATAAGTTTTCAGGAATAATAAATAATGAATTTCAATTCCAATTTCAAAAACATAGCGGAAAATTATCTGTTCGCAGAGGTCGCGGACAGAGCCGCCGCTTACGTAAAAGCCAACCCCGATAAAAAGCTTTTGAGGCTGGGTATAGGCGACGTCACGTTGCCGCTTGCTCCCGCCGTTATAGAGGCTTTGCATAAGGGCGTGGACGAAATGGCGCAAAAGCAGACCTTCAAGGGCTACGGTCCTTACGAGGGCTACGATTTTCTGCGTGAGGCTATAAAAGGCTATTATTCGCGTATGGGCGTTGAGCTCGATATGTCCGAGATATTCGTGTCGGACGGCGCGAAGAGCGACCTCGGGAACATACTCGACATTTTTTCAAAGGACAACGTCGTATTGGTACCCGACCCCGTATATCCCGTATACGTAGATACCAACGTTATGGCGGGCAGAAAGGTAATATTTGCGAACGCAACCGAAGAGAACGGTTTCCTTCCCATGCCCGATTATAAGGTGGACGCGGATATAATCTATATCTGTTCGCCCAACAACCCCACGGGCGCGGCGTACTCCAAGCTACAGCTTAAAGAGTGGGTGGACTACGCGCTTAAAAAGGATGCGGTAATTTTATACGACGCCGCATACGAGAGCTTTATAACCGACGAAAACTTAGCCCGCTCGATATATCAGATAGAGGGCGCAAAGGAGTGCGCGATAGAGTTCTGCTCGTTTTCCAAAACCGCAGGCTTTACGGGTACGCGTTGCGGCTACACGATTTTGCCGCTCGCCCTTAAAAAGGACGGCTACTGCGCGAACAAGCTGTGGTTCAGAAGGCAGGCAACCAAATTCAACGGCGTTCCCTACATAGTTCAGTGCGGCGCGGCGGCGGTGTTCAGCGAGGAGGGACAGAATCAGATTAAAGCAAATCTTGCCGTCTATCAGCGCAACGCGGCGGTCATCTCGGGCTGTATGGACGAGTTGGGAATATGGTACACGGGCGGTAAAAACTCGCCCTATATCTGGCTCAAATGCCCGTTCGGTATGAAGAGCTGGGAATTTTTCGATTATCTTTTGAACAACGCGCAGGTGGTAGGTACTCCCGGCGCGGGGTTCGGCGCAAACGGCGAAGGATTTTTCCGCCTGACCTCCTTCGGCAGTGAAGAAGTTACCAAGCAGGCGGTTGAAGCGATTAAAAAGCTTTGCTCAAAAAAGTGACGGTAAAGGCGTAATTTATGAAGGAAAATGAATTGAAAAGAGGCGCAGGCGTCCTGTGTCATATCTCATCGCTACCTAACGAATACGGTATAGGTTCGCTCGGCAAGTCGGCTTACAGGTTTGTAGACCTTCTCAAAAAGAGCGGCGTGAAGTACTGGCAAATTCTTCCCCTGCAACAGACGGGTTACGGCGATTCGCCCTATCAGTCGGTCTGCTGTAATTCGGGCAATCCCTACTTTATAGACCTTGAAGATTTAAAGGAAAGGGGACTTATCGACGAGGACGAGCTTGCAAGCGCAAAGATGCCTTCAGGAGATATTGACTACGGTGCGCTGTACGAAAAGAGATTTTCGGTTTTGCGCCTTGCATACGCGCGCTTCAACGTGCGCGACGAGCAGTTCGTGGAGTTTATAGAGAGCGGAGAGTTCGAGGACTATGCGCTGTTTATGTCCTTGAAATCGCGTTACGGCGGTACTTTCAATCATTTCCCCGACGCCTATAAATACAAAGAGCACCTTGCAATGTTCGAGTTCAGAAAGGCGGTTTACCGCTCCGACTACTGCTTCTGGATGTTCGTACAGTTTATGTTCAGACAGCAGTGGCAGGCTTTAAAGTCCTACGCGAACGAAAACGGTATCAAGATAATAGGCGACATTCCGCTCTACGTTTCATACGATTCGTCCGACCTTTGGGCAAGACCCGAGCTCTTCCAGCTTGACGAGGACTTAAAGTGCGTCAAGGTTGCGGGCGTTCCCCCCGATTATTTTTCGAAGTCGGGTCAGCTTTGGGGTAATCCCATATATAACTGGGACGCAATGCGTGCCGAAAACTACGACTGGTGGATAGACAGAATTAAAAGAGCCAAAGAATTGTATGACGTCATACGCATAGACCATTTCCGCGGCTTCGATAAATATTACGCAATTCCCGCAGGCGCGTATAACGCGGTTAACGGAGAATGGGAAAAAGGTCCCGGCAAAGAGTTTTTCGCCGAGGTCGAAAAGCGCCTCGGAAAGGTGGAGATTATCGCAGAGGACTTGGGCGTTATGGACGACGGCGTTATAAAGCTTCGCGACGGTTGCAACTTCCCCGGTATGAACGTTCTGATGTTCGCGTTCGACGGCGACGAAGAAAACGCATATCTGCCCGAAAATATGTCCGAAAATTCGGTTACTTACACGGGTACGCACGACAACGACACGGCGTTAGGCTTCCTTGAAAAGATGACGGACGAGCAGTTCACTGAGTTTAAAAAGCAGTTGAGACGCGAGGTCAAAGCGCAGAACTGCTACGTTCCCATAATCGACAGAAAGGACGCGGTAGAGGCAATGTGTACGCTCGCAATGCACTGCAAGTCGTATCTGACGGTACTGCCTGTACAGGATATTATGTGTCTTGACAATTCGGCGAGAATGAACGAGCCGTCGACCGCTACGGGCAACTGGCGTTTCAGACTTGAAAAGATGCCCGAAAGAAGGGCTATGGCACAGCTCAAAAATTTAATCAAAAAGAGCGAAAGAGAATAATATAACGTAAAAGAATAAGCGCGGAGAATTTGCAAAATTCTCCGCGCTTTTTTATTAAACATATTACAGACTTCTCTCGAACAGCCTGACGCACAATACCGTCATATCGTCGGGTGTACCCGTAACGCGCTCCCTTGCCGCCGCAAGTATCTTTTCGGCGAGGCTCTGGGGGTTTAAAGGCTTTAATGTAGAGATAAAGTCGTAAAGCTCGGTAACGCCGCCGAACGACGAGGTCACGCCGTCGCTCATAAATACTACTATATCGTCCTTTTTGAGCTGTTCGATACTCGTCGACGGGTGCAGGTTGTCGAGTATGCCGAGAGGCAGGGAGTGGCTTTCGAGTACCTTTATCTCGCCCTTTCTGACGATTATTCCCACGGGCGAACCTATCTTTATGAACGACGCGCTGAGAGTATTCAAGTCTATTTCGGCGGCGTCGATACATGTAAAGCGTTCGTCGCGGTTAAAGCAGAGCAGTTTGTTTATGGTGTCGAGGACTATTTCCGATGGCATTTCCGAGCGGTAGAACGCCTCGATAAGCGAAATGGCGGTAGCCGATACCTTGCGTGCGTATTCGCCGCTTCCCATACCGTCGGACAGCGCCATCAAAAAGGAGTGCTCGTTTATCTTTATGACCGAGTGTGTATCGCCCGAGACGCTCTCTCCTTCCTTGACGGCGAAAGCCACGCCGAACGCCGCGTCGAAAGGCGGGGGCTGGGTAAATATAAACGCCGCCTTCTGTCCGTCGTACTGTATTTTGTCTTTGAGCATAAGCTTTAAGCCCGTGCTCTTTTCTATGCAACTCTTTACCGACTGAACGTTGTTGCAGTCAACTAAGGTTAAGCTTATTTCTCTGTTCTTGTCGCCGCGCATACGGATTTCGGGACAAGATATACCGTTTGCCGCAAGTTCGTCGCAGACCTTTTTTTCGAGGGCGGAGTAGTCGGGCTGTTCCCTGCAAAATTCCACGGCGCGGTTTTTGAGTACCTCGGCTATGCCGCGCGCTTGTCCGGCAAGAAGCTTTCTGCCGCTTTTAGCGTTTTCGGCTTCGAGGTTAGCTTTGCGGTACTCGTATAAAAGTTTGTTCAAAGTTTCCGTTAAAGAGGCGGGGTCGATGCAATTGAGCGTGACGTCCGAGGTCAAATCTACGAACGTTACTTTTCCCTTGATACAGCCAATCTCTATGAGCGAGGCAAAGCCTCGGTAAACCTTCGTGTTGCGGCAATTTTTGTTGTTTTTGCAGTCCGCACACATACTTTGTTTAAGCTCGGTAAGCATACGCCTCTTCATAGCTCCGTCATCGGGACCCTCGTCCAAGGATACGAACGCCGCTTCGATTTCGCGGAACACCTCGCTCATTTTATAGAGCTTTTCCGAAACGAACTCTTTCAGCTGTTCTTCTTCCGTGCGGGGCAGAATTTTTTTGACTGCCAGCATATCGCGCATTTTCTGAACTGCGGAGTTGGAGGGCAGGGCGGGAAGCAGACACAAAAAGCATAATAGCAGAGTATAGAGTACTGCGGGGACTGCACCTTTAAAATAACAGCCGCATAAATAGAAGTATGCGGCTCCGCCCGCTATGCACGAGAGCGAGGGCGCAAGTCTTCCGAGCGGTACGAATATCAGCGAGAATATGCAAATTAAAATAAACGCCGTGACGGGAGTGAGTTCTAAACTTACGAGTATGCACGGTACGGCGGCTACTGCCGCAACTATTATGGCTGAGGGGCTTTTTAAAAGCCGCACGGCCGCGGCGCAGATTGCGGAGGCTATACAGACGTAAGCGTAACGCCCGCAAAGATTGTAAACACCCGTAAAGGCAACCGAGAACAGTACCGCAAGACACAAAAGCTCGTCTGGTCTTAACTTACAGCGGTAAACTCTGAATATAAGCGTGCGGACACTTACGAATGCGAAGAAGGTGAATACGACTACCGTAAGCGCGGCAATCGATTTCAATAAGTACGGGTTTGCGGTCAGATAGAGACTGTCTATCCCCTGCCAGCGCGAAAAGGCGATAAACGGCGCCAGCGCAATGAGTATGTACGCCGCCGCTTCCAGGCGAATTTTTCGTTTTGTTCGGCGGTAGATAAACGTTATAAGCGTTATAAAACCGCTCTCGAAAACGCTTAAAAGTATGCTTACCCAGTCCAGATTGATTACCGAACAGACGATATACAAGACGGGTGTTATTATGAGGTTGGTTCCGCATATAAGCATGGAAAAGCACAGCCCCAGCGATAGAGGGACTGCGGGCAGTACGGCGTTTAAAGATATTAAAAGCAGCGCGTACAGACAGTACAACAAAACGGTTTTTAAATTTATCTTAATGCGCATAACCGCATTATATAATAGTAACGTGTGCGTAAATTGTCATAATCTGTTCTTTTAAGAAATATATTGATGAATGAATAATTACGGAATAAAAAATCCGTCTCACAATATCCGATATGATAATATAAATACTGTTGCAAAGATGAAATTTATATGTTAAAATGTTAAACGGAGAAGATTTGCAAGGAGATTTTTCGCGATGGTGAAAAAGCTTTTATTCGCTGCTTTGGGCGTTGCGTCGTCAGTATGCGTATGTGCGGGACTGTCCGCTTGTTCGTCTTTAATTAAGGACGGCAAGGACGGTAAATCGGCTTACGAAATATGGCTCGACGAAGGCAACACGGGTAGCGAATCGGATTTTTTACAGTGGTTGAAAGGAGAGGACGGCAAGGACGGTACCGACGGCAAAGACGGTACCGACGGTAAGAACGGACAGGACGGTAAAGACGGGTCTGCCGGCAGTAACGGTTCTACGGGTAAGTCCGCTTTCGAAATTTTTCTTGAATACAACCCCGATTACGAGGGTACCGAAAAGGATTGGATAGAAGATTACGTCGCCTCGACGGACGGCGGAGTGTCTATCAGCAGTATCGAAAAGAGCAAGACGGAAGGGCTCGTAGATTATTATACCATTACCTTCACAAACGGCGGAACGTATGAGTTCACTATAACCAACGGCGCCGACGGTAAAGACGGAACGGATGGTAAGGACGGTGCCGACGGCAAGGATTTGACGGCGCTCGATTTATACGAAGAATATAAAAAGCAATACGGCGAAACTCTCACCTACGAGCAGTTCTGTAACCTGCATCTGGATACGGGTTCGACGCAGCAAATGAGCGCGGTGGGCAACTCGCTTCTTTCCTCTCTCAGCGTATATTGCGAATTTAACGTCGATACTATCGTGGGTAAAACTACGACGAGAGAAACCAAGATGTCCGCGGGTTCGGCGGTTATATATAAGATAGACCAAGATTATACCTATCTTGCAACCAATTACCACGTGGTCTATATGAGGGCTTCCATAGAGAAAATAAGCGAAACAATACACGCATTTCTGTACGGCAGAGAATCCAAGCCCTATTTAACCAGTCTGGGCTGTTATGCCTACGACTGCGATGCGATAGAATGCGAGTACGTCGGCGGCTCGATAGAGTACGATTTGGCGGTTCTCAGGATAAGTACCGAAACTCTGCGCGAGTTTAATCAGATGGCAAAAGCCGTGGATATAGCCGATTACTACGACGTGGGCGAAAGCGTGTTTGCCATAGGCAATACGGACGGCAAAGGTATCGGCGTGACGAGAGGAATTGTCAGCGTAGACAGGGAGACAATCCATCTTGCGATAGACGGTACGGCAAGGGATTACTCTTCGCTCAGAACCGATGCGGGTATATCTCACGGTAACTCGGGCGGCGGACTGTTTAATGAGGAAGGAAAGCTCGTCGGTCTCAATCACGCGGGTGACGAGGATATGGCGTTTTTCAATTACTCCATACCAGCGCAGACGGTTAAGGCGGTTGTTGACAAAATTATATATTACGCCGCCGAGGAGCCTACCTTAAAAAGTATTAGAAAAATTAAACTCGGTATAGTGACGAAAAGCGAGCGCCCGCGCTTTACGTACGACGAGACCGAAGGTCGCGCGATAATAAAAGAGGATTTGTCCGTACATACAGTCGAAACGGGTAGCATCGGCAGTTCTCTCGGCTTGCGCGTCGGCGACAAACTTTTAGAGTTTGTTATAAACGGAGTAAGACATAAGCTCAACCGTTCATTCGATATAGGCGATTTGGTGCGGTCGATTTATAAGGGCGATATTATATCTTTTAAAATTTCGCGCGACGGCACGGAGGGAGAGACCCTTGAGTACACGGTTGCGGATAAGGATATGATTAAAGTATCTTAAAAAAGTATTAAGAAGCGGCGCGTTGCAATATGGCAACGCGCCGCTGTTATTTTAAATTTATTTACTTTTTCAATGCCAGCCAGACGGTTAAAACGGCTATATCAGCGGGGCTGACGCCCGAAATCCTCGAAGCCTGCCCGATAGAGCGGGGCTTGATTTTGTCGAGCTTTTCTCTCGCTTCAAGCCGCAGACCCTCGATTTTTAAATAGTCCGCGTCCTCGGGAAGGGGCTTGTCCTCGAGCTTTTTTGCGCGGGCAATCTGCTCCTCGCTCTTTTTGAGATAGCCCTCGTACCTTATATATATTGCGGCGCTAACTAAAACGTCCGTCGGGTAGTCGGGATTTCCCAAACTGTTACAAATCTCGACCCAAGGTATGCCGCGTTTTATGAGGTCGGCGTAAGACAGTGCGCCCGCCGCAGGTTCGAAGCCGTTATTTTTCAGAAGTTCTTCGGTCTGCTTTGGGGGAAAGGTCGTCTTTTCAAGATACGCCAACGCCTCGGCGTAATCTTGCTTGCGTTTAAGGTACTTATCGTATCTTTCTTGTGTCACAAGTCCGCAGTCGTAGCCCTTCTCGGTTAAGCGGAAGTCGGCGTTGTCCTGACGGAGTTCTATTCTGTACTCCGCTCGCGAGGTCATCATTCTGTACGGCTCTTCGGTACCCTTGGTTACTAAATCGTCTATAAGGACGCCTATATACGCCTCGTCGCGTCCGAGTACCAAAGGGGCTTTATTTCTGAGCTTCAAGCTTGCGTTTAAACCTGCGATAAGTCCCTGCGCCGCCGCTTCCTCGTAGCCCGACGTGCCGTTTATCTGCCCCGCCGTGTACAGGTTTTCAACCTTTTTGAATTCGAGAGTGGGGTAGACGTCTAAGGTGTCGATGCAGTCGTATTCGATGGCGTAAGCAAAGCGCATAATGTCTGCGTTTTCAAGTCCTTGCACCGAACGGTACATATCTATCTGGACGTCGTGCGGCAGAGAGGAGGACATACCCTGAACGTAAGCTTCGAGCGTGTCCGCGCCCTCGGGTTCGATAAAAATCTGGTGACGCTCCTTGTCGGCAAAACGTACGACTTTGGTCTCGATGGAGGGACAGTATCTCGGACCCGTGCTCTCTATAGTGCCGTTGTACAGCGGGGAGCGGTCGAGGTTGCCGAGTATTAAGGAATGGGTTTTGATGTTGGTGTAGCCGAGATAGCAGGGGAGCTTGTTCTGCGGCGGTGTCTCTGAAATAAAGGAGAACGAGCCGATACCCTCCTCGCCGTTCTGTATTTCCAGTTTTTCGAAGTCTATAGTGCGGAAATCCACTCTTGCGGGGGTACCCGTCTTGAAGCGGCGTACCGAGAAACCCAGCTTAATCAAATTTTCGGTTAAGGCGGTTGCCGGTGCAAAGCCGTTGGGACCGCTCTTTGTGATAACGTCGCCCGTTATGGTCTGCGCGTTTAAATATACGCCCGTGGCAAGTACCGTCGCTTTGCAATCTATTACGCCGCCGTAGGTGGTTTTGACGCCGCACACCTTGCCGCCGTCTACGAGTATTTCGGACGCCTCGCCCTGAATTATGCGAAGGTTTTCGGTGCGCTCCAAAACGCTCTTCATACGGGCGTGATAGGCGTTTTTGTCCGACTGACATCTAAGAGATTGAACCGCCGCGCCCTTGCCTGCGTTGAGCATTTTTATTTGCAGAGCGGTAGCGTCGGCGTTTATGCCCATTTCGCCGCCGAGCGCGTCTATTTCGCGCACAAGGTGACCCTTTGCCGTGCCGCCGATAGAGGGGTTGCACGCCATAAACGCTATGCTG
>CAYMUQ010000043.1:0-10141 GCA_964393805.1 uncultured Clostridia bacterium | reverse complement strand
ATATGATAGACACTGCAGGTACGATTGTACAGGGCGCAAAGGCTTTGAAAGAGGCGGGAGCAAAAGAAATTTACGCCTGCTGTTCCCACGGCGTGTTGTCTGGACCCGCAATCGACAGACTGCGCGAATCCCCCATAACCGAGCTTGCTATTCTCGACACTATAAATATCCCCCAAGAGAAGATGCTTCCCATATTCAAAATCATTTCCACTTCGAGCATCTTCGCAAACGCGATAGAGAACGTATATCTCGACAGACCTATGTCGAAGATTTACGACTGATAATAAATTAAAACGAAGACAGCTTCGTAAAAAAGCCACGGCGGTAAACTGTGGCTTTAACTTTAAAAGGCGCATTATGTATCTCATTGTCGGACTTGGCAATCCCGAAACCAAATATGCTAAAACTTTTCATAATATGGGCTTTATGGCGGTAGGCGACGCCGCCAATATTTTGGGCGTCAAGTTCAAGAAAAAGGAGTGCGAGGCTCTTACCGCCGAAGCGCATATAAACGGCGAAAAAGTCATTCTCGCACAGCCCGTAACCTATATGAACAATTCGGGACGCGCCGTAAAACAGCTTATGGCGAAGTATAAAGCCGATGCAAATCACCTCATAATTTTATACGACGACTACGACATACCCAAGGGTAAGATAAGAATAAGACCCGAGGGAAGCGCGGGTACGCACAACGGAATGCGTTCGGTAATCGCCGAAACGGGCGTTTCGAATTTTACCCGCATAAGGATAGGCATACGCGACGAAAGCATAAGCATTCCCATAATCGACTACGTCTTATCGAACGTCAGGGTAGAGGACTACGACCTGTTCATATCCGCCTGTAACAGAGCGGCGGAGGCGGCGATAGCAATCGCCAGGGGCGAACCCGTAGAAAAGGTAATGACCGCATATAACGGCTGAGCGTTACGCTCTCCGACGCAAAGGTTTTTTCCGTGAAAAACTTTTTTACTTTTGAAAACTTAGGGGGTGAATACCCCGCAATAGCAAACGACCTCCGCCTCGGTGCTCCGACGGCGGTTTTCGGCGTTGCCGACCCGCAGAAATATCTCACGGCAAGCGTAATGGAGCGTCCCGTGTTATATATCGCCGCAGACGCGGTCACCGCGGGCAAAGCTTACGAGGCGATAAAAACTCTGTCGGGAAAGAAATGCGCGCATCTCACCGCAAAGGACGACGTGCTTTTGTATAAGTCGGCAGTCTCCAAAGACGCGCTGTTTAAGCGTATAGAGGGAATATGCTCTATTATGTCGGGCGCCGAAATCACGGTTTGCGATGCCGAAGCAGTTTTACAGCTCGTGCCGGACAAGCTGACCGTACTGACCGTCAACACGGGTGAAGATTACGAATATGAAAAACTGCCTTCACTTTTAGTGAAGATGGGTTATACGCGCGAGTATTCGGTCGAGAGTAAGGGTACTTTCGCCGTACGCGGAGACATATTGGATATCTATCCCGTCGGCTCTGAAAATCCGGTAAGAATAGACTTTTTCGGAGATACGGCGGAGCGCATAAGACCGTACGATTTCGTCAGCGGGGAGCGGCTCGAAGATATAAATTCGGTTACTATACTGCCCGCAAACGACTGTTATATAGAACTTGACGAATTATCCTATATAGAACAGCTTTTAAACAGATGCGTTAAGGAATGCAAAACGGACGCGGCGTATAAAAGACTGCACGTCATAAGCGAGGAGATAGAGCATAAGCTCGCCTCGCTCACGCCGTTCGTAGGTCAGGACTATCTGTTCCCGATGCTCAAATGCGCAAGAACGGTTTTCGATTTATTGCCCGAAAATACCGTCGTAATTTTCGACGAGTGCAAGGCGGTGTCGGATACCGTGCGCGCACTGTTAAAAGAGCACTCCGAAAGGTTTTTCGAGCTTTTGTCGGGCGGCGAGGTTTGCTCTTTTTCGTGCAACCAGATGCTTACCGAAGAGCAGTTTGTCTCAATGACTTCGAAATTTCTCGAAACCGCTCTGCAGACTTTTACGACCGATTTAAGATTTTTTAATCCGTTAAAAACCTATAACCTGCGTTCGGCGCCGTCGCCCACCTATTTGAACGACGTGCCCGCGCTCTGCAAAGATATAAAGCACTGGTTGAGGGGCGGGTACAGAGTACTCGTCTATTCGGGCGGCGTACAACGCTACGAAAAACTCGTTTCGATTTTGCACGACGAAAGTATAGGAGTAAGTCCTATGCCATACGAATTGTCGGCGTTACAGGGAGTATGCGTTACTGCCGATACGCTCGACAAGGGCTTTATACTTCACGAGGCAAAGTTAGCCGTAATCGGCAGCGGCGATATCTATACAAAGCCCGTACAAAAGCGCATAAGGCGCAGACGGGGCGATATGTTCGTCGCGCCCGAGATCGGCGATTACGCCGTCCACGAAAAGCACGGCGTCGGCAAAATTACGGGCACCAAAAAGATTGAAACCACCGACGGCATAAAGGAATACGTCGCCATAGAATACAGGGGCGGAGACGTTCTGTACGTTCCCGTCGAACAGATGGACATACTTTCCAAGTATGTCGGAGACGATAAACCCACGCTCTCCAAGATAGGCGGAGCAGAGTTCGAGAGGGTAAAAGACAGAGTACGCGCCTCCATAAAAAAGCTTGCTTTCGACTTAAAACTTTTATATGCCGACAGGAGCGAAAAGCGCGGTTTCCATTTCCCCGAAAACGCCGCTATGATGGAGGAGTTCGAGGACGCCTTTACCTACGAGGAGACCCCCGACCAGCTCACCTGTATAGAAGAGATAAAACAGGATATGTGCTCCGAGAAGGTGATGGACAGACTGCTGTGCGGCGACGTCGGCTACGGTAAGACCGAGGTTGCGCTACGTGCAATTTATCTGTGCGTTCTCGGCGGCAAACAGGCGGCTTTAATGTGCCCCAGCACTATACTTTCCGAACAGCATTATCAGACGGCGTGCGAGAGGTTCAAGGAGTTCGGCGTTCGCGTCGAAAAACTCAACCGTTTCAAAACGCAGAAAGGGCAGGAAAAGACGCTCGAAGAGCTCGCAAAGGGTAAGATAGATTTAATAATCGGCACTCACAGACTGCTGTCGGACGACGTCAAATTCAAGAATTTAGGCTTACTCGTTTTGGACGAGGAACAGCGCTTCGGCGTCGAACATAAGGAAAAAATCAAGCATATAAAAAACGATATCGACTGCCTTACGATGACGGCAACGCCCATACCCAGGACTTTGCATATGTCGCTTGCGGGTATCAGGGATATCAGCACCATAAGCACGCCGCCGTCAAAAAGACTGCCCGTGCAGACCTACGTCGTAGAGGAGACCGAAACGCTTATCCGCGACGCCGTCGTGCGCGAAATTTCCCGCGGCGGGCAGGTGTTCATTCTGTATAACAGAGTGGAGACGATAGAGCAGTTTACCCAAAAAATTGCGGCTATCGTTCCCGAGGCGAATATAACCTACGCACACGGCAGAATGGAAAAGGGCGTTTTAGAGAGCAACGTCTTTTCGTTCTACCGCGGCGAGAAAAACGTACTCGTTACTACCACGATTATCGAAAACGGCATAGACTTGCCCAACGCCAACACGATTATAGTAATCGACGCGGACAGGCTCGGCATATCACAGCTCTATCAGTTGCGAGGAAGAGTGGGCAGAGGAACGCGTCTTGCCCAGGCTTACTTTACTTTCAAGCCCGAAAAGGTAATGACTTCGGACGCGGCAGAACGCCTTAAAGCCATTATGCAGTTCACCGAGCTTGGGTCGGGCTTCAAGATTGCAATGCGCGACCTCGAGATAAGAGGCGCGGGCAACGTCCTCGGCGCCGAACAGCACGGGCATATGGATAAGGTCGGCTACGAGCTGTACTCGAAGCTGTTAAAAGAAGAGCTTACAGGCGAGAGCCAGTTCGCGGCGGAACTCGACGTTCACGCAACCGCGTATATTCCCGAGGCGTATATCGAGAGCAGTGCGGGCAGAATGGACTGCTATAAGCAGATAGCAGAAATACGCTCGATAGACGACTACAAGCGCGTATGCCGTTCGATAGAGGAAAATTACGGGCAGATGCCGGACGAGGTTTTAAACCTTCTCATTATTGCCGTTTTAAAATCTCACGCGCAGGTTTTCAACGTCAAGAAAATCAGCGTAACGCCTCAGGGCGGCTTTATGGAATTGCCTTCCGTAAACACTTTGAAAGACGCGCGCTTTGCCGCCGCGCTTGAAAAATACAAAGAGTCGGTTACGCTGTCGATGGCGAAAGCGCCCGTCACCGCGTTTGCACCGCAGGCGACTTGTACGAAAACTATGCTTGCAATGACCAAATTTTTGAAATTTGCGGTAAGTTTTACACAAAACGCATAAAAAATATTTGTCATTGACAAGAAAATACTATATAATTAGAAAGACCGCCAAAATATTTTGGCGTTTATTCGATATAATCGTGGAGAAAATTTTGCCATGAAGAAAAGAAAAAGACTTTTATGTGCGGCAGTTGCGGTTGCGCTGACTTTAGGAGTAAGCGGAGCTGCTTTTGCAGGTTGCATTGCCGTAAATAACGAAGAGGACGTAAAGCAGGTCATTGCAGAAGTAGACGTCTCTAAAGACGCTAATTTCAAGGCGGAGTTCGGAAGCTATGCCGACGCCGTCTCGAAGGAAGTAATTTTAAAGCGCGACCTCATTCTTTCGTATATAAACGTCGGCTCGAATTACAGCGGGTCTTCGACGGGCGCAACCTTCAAAACGCTGGTAGACAGTCTTGTAAACAATTCGATTGTAACTCAGTACGCGTCCGCCGCTTTGTTGCAGGACAGAGTTAAAGAGCAGGATTTGGACGAGTTCAAAGCCTTAACCGACGCGACCGCGAGATACGAGTACATTCTCGGCGGCGAAGCCTCCGACGGCGTAAAGTCCTCGAAGATGAAGCTCTACACTCTTTTAAACGGCACGCTGGACTCCTACGAAAAGAACTATCTTAAAGATAAGGACGAGTATTCTGGCAACGGCACGCGTTCGACCCCCGCGGGCGTCGACGAAGAGAAGGAGGACTACGTAAAGCAGTCCTACGGCGTTTACACCGGTTATAAGGGCTATCTTTTGGAAGATGCGGGAGACTACGAACCTCTCGACGGCACCTACCGCGACACCCGCCGCAAAGCGTATTCCGCGCTCGTTAGCTATCTTAAAGCAAACTACCTCGTATCGTCTGCGGATAAAGATACGACCGACGTTTTAAAGCTTTCCTACGTAAAGGAAACTTACAATAATTTTCTCAAATCCCAGATAATAACCGAATTCGGCGAACTCTTCGAGGAGAAGCAGAAGCTCGCGGTAGACTCAACCGACTCGCAGGGCGTTTACACTTATATCAAGGAGCAGTACGACAACGTTCACGACGGCGAGCTTGCAAAGCAGAAGGAGCTCTATTCGGACACCACCTCGTTTGAAAGCGCAATGGGTAAGCTTTCGGACAACAGCTTTATCCTTTACACTCCCGACACGAGCAAGGACACTCAGCAGGTGGAGATAGACGGAAAAGTTACGAGCGGTACCTACGGATACGTTTACAACATTCTGCTTCCGTTCTCCGCTACGCAGGAAATAAAGCTCAAAGACCTCGACAGCCGTCACGAAAAGAATAATTTAAACGATTTGGACTACTACGTTGCGAGAAACGAGCTGCTTAAAAGCATAAAGACGACAGACCAGCGTTCGCTCTGGTTCAACGGTACTGAAAAGTATGCGTTCGACGCGAGCAAGTACGTCAGCGATACGACCGACCCCGCTTTCACCAACTGGTTCGGCAAAAACGACGGAAGAAATTATCTCTTCTTTGAAAACAATCTTACCAAGACCAACCGTTACGAGACGCTTGACAAGTACTACGGCAAGTACGCTTACAACGGTAAGGTAACCGAAAATAAAAACGGTAGCTTCAAGCTCGTTCCCAATTCTCTCGACATAGACGGAATGCTTAAAGAGTTTAAAGCATATATTAATTATGCGTTGAACGAAGAGGGAGGCACCTCCGCCGATTACGTCTCGATTTACGAGGGCGACGGACTTACCGTTCCTTATGCGAACACCAACGCTTCCTATTACGATTATACGGGCAGGTCGATTTATAAAGCAGGTTCCGAAAAAGAGATAGATTATTCCAATCTCGTATACGCAACCGGTAAAGTCGATTTCGGCGCGATATCTTCAAACGATATGTTCGTAAAGGAAAACAACCGCTATAAGGCTATGTCGGCGGTAAACGAACTTCAGTATGCATATACCACCGACACGGGCGTTCTCTCGCAGTTTATCGGTTACACGGTGTCTGCATACGAAACCAGTTATATTAAAGAGTTCGAATACGCGGCACAGCAGGCGATAAGAACGGGAGCAGGTACCTTCAAGGTCTGCGCGGGAAGCTACGGCTGGCACTTAATTTACGTCACCGAAGCGTACTCGTTCAACGGCGAGGTCTATTCGCCCGTCTGGACGGCGGACAGAATAAACGCCGAAGGCACGTTCGAAAATATGTTCTACACCTGGATAAAGGACGCCGACCTTGCTAACGAAATTTCAAGAAAGCAGTCGAGCATACTCTATTCTTACAATTCAAGTAAGACCGTGACTTTACACAAGGATGCATATAAGGATCTGACGGAGCTTAGTTAATGGCATGGTGGCAGGCATTTGTCCTGGGACTTACGCAAGGCTTAACCGAATTTCTTCCCGTGTCTTCGAGCGGACACCTCGCGCTACTTCAGCGCCTGTTCGGAATTAATTCTGACGGATTATTGTTTTTCGATATAATATTGCACCTCGCAACTTTAGTTGCGGTGTGCATTATTTTTTGGAAAGATATAGTAAACTTATTTAAAAAACCGTTTAAAACGCTCTTGTATCTCGTCGTTGCGTCAATACCCGCGGCGATAGTGGGGCTTCTTTTACATAAGTTCGACGTGCTCGACGAAAAGATTTTAAACGGTCGGCTCGTCGGCGTTTATCTCGCCGTATTTTTCCTCGTTACCGCAACGGTGCTTTTTGCAACCGAAAGGTTTGCAAAGAGGAGGAAGAGGCTCTATCCGCTAAGCTTTCGCACGACGCTTCCGATGGGCTTTGCGCAGGCGATGGCGATACTGCCGGGAATTTCCCGTAGCGGCTCGACGATAGCGGCGGGTATATTTGCAGGCGGCAAGACCGAAGAGGTTTCGCATTTTTCATTTTTAATGTCGATACCGGTCATTCTGGGGAGCTTCGCCGTCGAGCTTTTCAGCGGTTTGAAGGACGCGGGTTCGATTGAAACAGCGTTTTCGGCAAATCCGCAGTTCGGCTGGTGCATTGCGCTCGGTTTCATAGCCGCGGCAATTTCGGGTTTGTTTGCCATAAAAGTTATGCTTGCGGCAATAAAAAAAGCCGACTACAAGTGGTTTTCTCTATACCTGACTTTGCTTGCGGCGGCGTGCCTGATTTTACAGTTTACGGGCTGTTTAAATTAAAGAAAAAGGCGTTACTTACAGTAACGCCTTTAATTATTCAAAAAAACCGTGCAGCCCCTTTTGCCGTCGAAAGCCGAAGCGTAACCCAAACAGGTAGCTACTTCAAAGCAACCTCATGGCACACCAGCCTGACCGTTTAGTGCTGCTATATCCCTATCCTGACACGGTTCGCGGCGGCAAGTTGCATAAGACCTTGATATCAACACCCCTTATAAGGGGCAGCCTTCCACTTTTGGCGTCGGGAGGGGCGATTCAGTCCTGCTGTAGCGGATTGCAGGTACAGGGCACCGCTAACTCCCCACTTAGCACGGTAAGGGCATTATACCATACCGACCCCGTAACTTGCAACTAAATTTTTGCCGCTTTGCAAATAACTTGACTTTTACTTGTCAATAAACTAAAATAAATGTCGTTATTTTTAAAGGAGTATTTATGGCAGAGAATTGTACTCACGACTGCTCGACCTGCGGCGATAACGGCTGTTCTTCCCGCAAGACCGAAAGTCTGAAAAAGCAACCCCACAAGCTGAGCCGCGTTAAAAAAGTAATTGCGGTGGTTTCGGGAAAGGGCGGTGTAGGCAAGTCGATGACGAGCGCTATGCTTGCCGTGTCGTCACAGCGCCGCGGATACAATACCGCGATTATGGACGCAGACATAACGGGACCTTCTATCCCCAAAATGTTCGGCGTGCACGAGAGAGCAATGGGCTCGGACGGAGGGATACTTCCCGTAAATTCGGCTTCGGGCGTTCAGCTTATGAGTATGAACGTGCTTCTGGATAACGAGGAGGAGCCCGTAGTATGGCGCGGCGCGCTCATATCGGGAACCGTACTTCAATTCTGGACGGACGTTATCTGGGAAGCCGTTGACTATATGTTTATCGATATGCCCCCCGGCACGGGCGACGTGCCTTTAACCATTTTCCAGAGCCTGCCTCTCGACGGTATAGTGATAGTCACCACGCCTCAGGACTTGGTAGGAATGATAGTCACCAAGGCTGTAAATATGGCGGAGATGATGGACGTGCCCATCTTGGGCATAGTGGAGAATATGAGCTATCTGTCCTGCCCCGACTGCGGAAGAAAGATTTCCGTGTTCGGCGAGAGTGCGGTGGACGCGATTGCGCTCGAACACAATATTCCCGTCGTTGCCAAAGTTCCCGTTGATAAGGAGCTTACCAAAGCCGCAGACCTCGGAAAAATCGAGGAGATTGAAGAGAACTACTTGCAGGAATTTTTTGATAAAATCGATAAAAATCTTTCGAAATAATTTAAATGCGCCGCGGCTTGAAAAGCCGCGGCGCTTAATTTTTTTATCGTTTTTCGGGCATAAACCGCCAGTAGCGTACGGGCATATAGCCCTTCATCTGTTTTTCGTGCGGTCGGCTTAAAATGTTTACCGACTTATAGTACTGCTTCCAAAGATTTTCAAAGTAATTTTCGTATTCCGAAAGATAAATTTCCGCGCTTTCCACACTGGTCATAACTATCTCGGTGCCGTCGTACAGGGCGGCTATTTTTCTTTTTAAGTCGTGTATGACGAATTTCTGATTTTTGAACCTCTCGGCAAAATGCTGTGCAAGTATATCGGTTATATCGTTATCGGGAGAGTAGGGGGCGTAAAGAACGCCTTCGGCGTTCTCCATAAACCGCAGAAACCCTTTAAGCCTGTGCGCCTCGAACGTGACCCTTTTGCAAATCGCGTCCGTCTCGAGTACGGTCGGGTTGGCTTGCATAGCTCTCACCGCGCCGCCCTTTTCAACGATAAGCTTAATATAGGCAAAGCCCGTGTTTTCCTTTAAAGGGTCGCAACTTCTCAAAAGCAGGGAAATCTCTCCGCAGGCGCCTCTGTCAAGCGCGTTCAGTTTGTTTTTTACCCGTTCGGCTTTGGCTAAATCCGCGGTAACTTCCACGATTTTGCCGCCCAGTTCTAACTGGACGGCGCGTTCGGAGGTTATAATACATTCTTTGTCGTTATAAGCGTCAAAGACGGCGGTGTAGAAACACTCCTCGCTGCCGTCGACAAGATAATAAGTCATACTTCACCCGTGAGGGCGCTTAAAGACACCGAAGGAGAGGAGAACATAGTCAGTTGTTCGTTGGTCTCCTTCATACCTTCTAAAAGTAAGGCGGCTTTGACCGTGTTAGTGCTGTCACTGCCGTAAAATTTCCCCTTGCAGGTTATAAAGTGTTTTGCCCTCTTGAGTATTATGTGCATTTTTGCAAGATTATCAAAGTCGAGGGCGCCGAATTTGCGTGCGTTCGTAATTCTGTACGCTCCGCGCGCGCCGATGCCGGGTACGCGGAGTAACATTTCGAGGGGTGCGGAGTTGATTTCTACGGGGAAAAGTTGCATATTCCTGAGCGCCCAGGCACACTTGGGGTCGTAGTCCAAGGAGAGGTTGTCGTTCTCGTCGCAAATTTCCTCTACGTTAAAGCCGTAAAAACGAAGCAGCCAGTCCGCCTGATACAGCCTGTGCTCGCGCAAAAGCCCCGCACCTACCGTAGGAAGTTTCGGACTTTCGACTACGGGAATATAAGAGGAGTAGTACACGCGTTTTAACCCCATACGACGGTATAGCGCCTCGGTAAGTCTTAAAACCTGACCGTCGCTCTCGGGCGACGCGCCTATAATCATCTG
>CAYMUQ010000042.1:0-10196 GCA_964393805.1 uncultured Clostridia bacterium | reverse complement strand
CATTCCATTTATGAATTCGCAATTATTCATCGTTCCAGATGAAAAGCGCAGCAACGAAAAAGACTAATTAAATTTTGCAATAAAAAGGCGCGGACGAATTTTCGTCCGCGCCTTTATTTCATTTATTAGTTTTGATTATCGACTTTTTCTTTAATATCTGATATCGAAACCCCATAGCCCATTGCAATTCCCGATGACCTCTCGCCATAGAGTTTATTCCTTATAAGTTTAACGTCCGCAAGAAACCCAAACAACAAATTCCAGAATATAAACGAAATAAAAATAATAAACAGACCTGCTAATAAAACAATCAGTCCAACCAAAATAGCATTCTTCGCAAGCAAAATAACACTTAATATTGCAACCAATATAGCGGCTAATATAAGGCTGACATTAACAATAATTTTAGCTGTTGACCAGCTACTATCAATTTTCTTAAATAACTTTTCCATAAAAATTTCTCCTTTGCAATTATATATTTGATTTAATCATCAATTAAGATAATTGTCAATATCTTGAAGCAAGATATTCCATAATAGCTTTAATGGAAAACGTAATGAAAATATATAAAAACGGCGCGGACGAAAATTCGTCCGCGCCCTTATTTGAATGTACCCGTAGAAAAATAATATTTATTTTTATGTTCCTTGCATTGCAATTAACGCGCGGAAGTGCTATAATATTCAGCGAATAATTTATAAGGGGAAAACGAAATGTCAAGAAAACCTTTTATTGCAGGCAACTGGAAAATGAATATGACCGCCGAGAGCGGAGCTAAGCTCATTAAAGAACTTATCCCTCTCGTAAAAGACGCAAACTGCGACGTGGCTTTATGCGTACCCGCGATACTCATTCCCGCAATGACCGAAGCCGCCAAGGGCACGAATATTAAAATAGGCGCGGAAAACGTTCACTGGGCTGAGAGCGGCGCGTACACGGGCGAAATTTCCTGCGCTCAGCTTAAAGAGTACGGCGTGGAGTACGCGGTTATAGGTCACAGCGAAAGAAGACAGTATTTCGGCGAGACAGACGAGGGCGTAAACAAACGCGCATTAGCCGCGCTTAATAGCGGTATTACTCCCATTATATGCGTGGGCGAAACGCTGGAAGAGCGCGAAAGCGGCGTAACCGAGAAAGTGCTTGACAGACAGCTTACGGAAGGATTGAAGGGCATCGAGGACGTTGCGAAAGTCGTTATCGCCTACGAACCGGTATGGGCTATAGGTACGGGCAGGACCGCGACCGACGAACAGGCTCAGGAGACTATCGCTTACATACGCAAAAAGATAGGTCAGCTCTTCTGCCCCAAGTGCGCGGAAAAGGTCGTAATTCAGTACGGCGGAAGTATGAACGCCAAGAACTGCAAGGGACTTATGGCTCAGCCTGATATAGACGGCGGACTTATCGGCGGAGCTTCCTTAAAGCTCGACTTTGCTACTATCGTAAACTACGACAAATAATTTAATTATTACAAACTAAAAGCGGCGCGCAATCAATTGCGCGCCGCTTCTTTTATTCTAATTATTTTATTCGGTTTGATTTCCCGTAGCTCTTTCAAGAACTATGTTAAGCTTTATTGCTTCGGTGTCAACGATGTATGTAATAACGCCGTCGGCGTACTCCATCTCTTCGGTAACCGAAGCCGAGCCGTTTGTCGTTACCAGCTTAATTTTACCGTCTTTATAAGAAAACTTAGCGTGCGCTTCGTATGAAACCCCGCCCTTAGCCTTGGACTTAACCGTTGCTTTGCCGTTCGCTTCAAGTATCATCGTATAGTATTCATACGAATCCGTCGATACCGTAATATTGTTTACTTCACCGCTGATGCTTACCATTTCGTAAGTTCCCGCCACCTCTTTATAGTTCGGCGTACATGCGGAAATGACTACCGCCATACATACGGCCAACGCCGTCAATAAAAACGCATATAAAAACTTTTTCATATTCTCTCCTCTTTTTTAATTTATTGTATTTAATATATCACCGCATATGTCAAATGTCAATCGCTTTAAACTTTTTCAACCTCAACTTTATTCTTTCTGAAAAGGTCTGCTCTGTTATCAAAATATATAAAGTTTATCTGCGCCATAACGGCCTGAACAATCAAAATTATAATCTGATATACGCCGAACATACTTTTACCCAAAATATATGAAACCGTTATGCAATAAAAGAGACCTATGATGAAATCGGCAAGGTAGATTGCAATCAACAAAATCGGTCCGTCGTGTTTAAATTTAGCAAGTCTGAAACGCGTTACTATTAAAAGAGCAGCCAACGCGACTAAAATAATACAGACGATTATAGTGACTGCCAAAGCCCCTGCGACCCTTCTGTCCGCCGTCAGGTCGGTAAGTTGTACTAACTTTACTATATCGACTATTGATAAAACAGCCGTTACCAGATCTACCAATGCCGCCGCAAATAAGGCAAAGTATATTAAAAATTTATACCACTTCATTCCCAGTACTTCCTTCATAATTCTCCCTCTCTTTTTTAAATTTACTTTTTTAAAGTATCTTGATTAAATTATATCAAGTCACATACGGGTTGTCAAGTCATATTTGACTTGATTTTTTATATAATAATCATATGAATTTTGCAACCAGATTGAGAGAACTCCGTGAAGAGAGAGGCTTCAGCCAAATGACGCTTGCACGGGAAACGGGAATAAGCCAATCTTCTATTGCCAGATGGGAGCTTGAAAAAGCCGAACCGACGGCCGGCGCTCTTATCATCCTTGCAAAATATTTTAACGAAAGCGTAGATTATTTACTCGGACTTACCGAATAAATTTTAACCCGCCCCGCGCAAAAATTGCGCGTGGCGGATTTTTACAATAGTATTGGTTTCCGCTTGCTAAAAAAATTGAAATAAGCTATAATAATGAAAAAATTTCGAGGCGTTTATTTATGAAAAAAATACCTTATGCTTTAATCATTATGGACGGCTACGGACTTGCCCCCGCGGGCGAGGGTAACGCCATATCCATTGTAGGCAGTAAAAACGTAAGTTACTATCTTGAAAATTACCCCTCCGCCACCCTCGGCGCAAGCGGAATGAGCGTCGGTCTTCCCGACGGTCAGATGGGCAACTCCGAAGTCGGACATCTGAATATGGGCGCAGGCCGCATCGTCTATCAGGACTTGACCAAAATCACCAAAGCCATTAAAGACGGCGACTTCTTTACAAATCCCGCTCTCGTTCACGCTATGGACAGCGCGGTTAAAAACGGTAAGAAACTGCACCTCTACGGACTACTCTCGACGGGCGGCGTACACAGTCACACCACCCACCTCTACGCGCTTTTAAAAATGGCGAAAGAGCGCGGAGTTAAAGAGTGCTTCGTTCACTGCTTTATGGACGGCAGAGACGTCTCCCCCACCTCGGGCGCGGGCTTTATACGCGATTTACAGAGCGAAATCAAAAACCTCGGCTACGGAAAAATCGCGTCGGTCACCGGCAGATATTACGCAATGGACCGCGACAATAACTGGGACAGAATAGAAAAGGCGTACGATATGCTTACGCTCGGCGAGGGCACTCCCTGCACCGACCCCGCGGCGGCAGTCGAAGAGAGCTACAAAAACGGAGTTACCGACGAGTTCTTAACCCCCATCAAAGTTTACGAAAACGGCAAGCCGATAGGTCTTATCGAAAAGGGCGATACCGTTATCTGCTTCAATTTCAGACCCGACCGCGCAAGACAGATTACCCGCGCGGTATCCCAGCGCGAGTTCGTCGTTCCCAAGGGCACGGCGTTCGAGAGAAAGACAGGCTTCTTGGAGCCCGTATACGTCTGCTTCACCGTTTACGACGCAACCTTCGAAGGCGTAGATATAGCCTTCCCCAAGACGGTTTTAAACAACACTCTCGGCGAATACCTGTCTAAGTGCAATAAAAAACAGCTCAGAATAGCCGAGACCGAAAAATACGCGCACGTCACCTTCTTCTTCAACGGCGGCGTGGAAGCTCCCAACGACGGAGAGGTCCGCGACCTCATACCCTCCCCCAAGGTTGCGACATACGATTTACAGCCCGAAATGAGCGCGTACGAGGTAACCGAAAAAGTTTTAGAGGAGCTTGACGGCGGCGAGTTCGACGTAGTCATTTTAAACTTTGCAAACTGCGATATGGTCGGACACACGGGCGTTATCCCCGCGGCGGTAAATGCGGTTAAAACGGTTGACGAGTGTGTAAAGAAAGTGCTCGATAAAATACTTTCTATGGGCGGTTCGGCAATTCTCACCGCAGACCACGGCAACGCGGACAGACTGTTGGACGACGAGGGCAAGCCCTTCACCGCGCACACCACCAACCCCGTACCCGTTGCATTGATTTCCGAAAAATACAAGGGCGTTAAACTTCGTGAGGACGGTATACTCGCCGACCTCGCCCCCACTCTTCTGACTGTTATGGGCTTACCCGTTCCCGCAGAGATGACGGGCAAATCACTTATTAAATAATTTTGCTTATAATAATACTATGGAGCAAGAGCAGACTGATTTAAATACCGAAAAAGAACTTGCGCCCGTTTCGCGGGCGCAAGCTGTTTTTACCAAACCGTGGGTGGTTGCGCTTTGCGCAATCTTTTGCTGTCTTTTATGGGGCAGTGCTTTCCCCTGCGTAAAAATAGGTTACAGACTGTTTCAAATCAACACCGATAGCCCTCCTTCTTTAATGCTGTTTGCGGGTATCCGTTTTTCGCTTGCGGGAATTTTGGTAATTGCTTTCGGCTGTATCAGAAAACGCGGATTTCTCTATCCCAAAGCCCGCAACCTTTGTCGGGTCGGGGTAGTCGCGCTGTTCCAGACGGCAATGCAGTACACCTTTTTCTATATCGGACTTGCGCACGTTTCGGGCGTGAAGTCCTCGGTATTAAACGGTCTCGGTGTATTCTTCACCATTCTTGGAGCGTGCTTTATATTCCGCACCGAAAAGTTCAATTTAATTAAGCTTTGCGGCTGTATTTTGGGCTTCGGCGGCGTAATACTCATTAACTTAGGCGGAGATTTTTCGTTTGATTTTACGCTTACGGGCGAGGGCTTTTTAATCTTTTCTGGACTTTCGTCGGCTATCGCCGCAGGCTTCGTCAAAATATTTTCAAAACGCGAGGACACCGCCGCGCTCTGCGGCTATCAGTTCCTTTTGGGCGGCGTTATCCTTATAATTATAGGCGCGTCGGCAGGCGGCAGTATACCCACTATAAGCGCGGGCGGCGCGTTTATGCTTTTATATCTCGGCTTTTTATCGGCGTGCGCGTTCACTCTGCAAGGGTATCTTTTAAAATACAACCCCGTTTCGAAGGTTGCGGTCTACAAAAGCTCCAACCCGCTATTCGGCGCTCTGTTCTCCGCAATAATTCTCGGCGAGAGCAAACAGCTTTTAAGCTGGTTCACACTTCTTGCCATTGCTTTGGTCTGTACGGGAATCTTCATAATAAACAAATTCGGCGAAAAAAAGCTGTTCGGGCGGATAAAAAAGCAAAATTAAAGTTAAATTTTTATAATTTCGACCCGTTTTTTATTGCAAAAACGTTTTTTTCCGTGTTATAATTTCAAGGTATCTAAGTTTAAAAGAGGTTTAATCTCAAATGTTAAATTTACTCGTTTTGTTTGAAAATCCTCAGCAGGAGACCGCGTGGGTAACGCTTATCACGATAGCGATAGTTGCCATGTTCCTCGCGGCGCTTGCGGCAATAATATTGGTTCTCCTTCAGCAGAGCAATTCGGAAGGTATCGAGGGCATTACGGGCTCGAGCGAAACTTTCTTCGGCAAGAACAAAGGTCAGTCGATAGAGAGTAAGCTTAAAAAGTGGAGCTGGATAAGCCTCGGAGTTCTTGCGGTTATAGCGATAGCGTTCTACGTCGTAGTAATCGCTCTCGGATCCGGTTCTTGATAATCGTTCCCGAATAATTTTTAACTTTACGCAGACAGCGACGGAAAACCTGACCGTTTTCCGTCGTTTTTTTATACATATGCAATTAAAAGACAAAATTTATCAAAACTTCAAGACGGGCAAGCTCGCCTTTAAAAGCGGACACGAAATTCTTTCCGCACTCCGCCTCTCTCCCTCTATGAAAAAGCCGCTTTTAAGTATTTTACGAGAACTTGAAAAGGACGGTCTTATATTCAAGAGCAGAGACGGCAGATACGCAACGCCCGAACAGCTCGGCGTATTCAAAGCGCGCGTCAAAGCAAATCCGCAGGGCTACGCCTTTTTAATACCCGAAAACTGCGCCGAACGCGAAAACGACTATTTCGTGCCGCGCAAAAGTCTTAACGGTGCGTTTGACAAAGATACCGTTTTGGCAGTACCCGTAAAAGGCACCGACGACGAGGCGGCAATAATAAAAATTTTGGAGCGCGGAAGAAAGCGCGTAACGGGCAGGTTCGAAAAGGACAGACGCGCGGGCTACGTCATATGCGACGACCCCTCGTTTGCAAGCGACGTGTTCATCCCCCTCTCCCTCACGGGCGACGCTAAGGACGGCGACAAGGTGGTCGCAGAAATCACCTCTTACCCGCACGATAAGGCGGTAGGCGGTAAGGTGTGCGAAGTCCTCGGAAGAGACGGCGATTTCCTGACCGAAGAACTTGCAATTATCAGAAATTCGGATATCCGCGAAGAGTTCCCCTCCTACGTCACCGAGACCGCAGATAAGGTTGCGGCGCAGAAGATAGTTTTAGGCGACAGACGCGACTTGCGCGGACTTTTGACTATTACGATAGACGGCGACGACACGCGCGACATCGACGACGCGGTTTCACTGCAAAGAGACGGCGACAACTATATTTTGGGCGTACACATAGCAGACGTAGCAAACTACGTCAAGTACAACGGCTGTATAGATAAGGAGGCTTACGCACGCGGCACGAGCGTATATTTCCCCGACCTCGTGTACCCTATGCTTCCCAAGGCACTCTCTAACGGAGCGTGCAGTTTAAATCAGGGCGAGGACAGATACGCAATGTCCTGTTTTATGACCTTTGATAAAAGCGGCAGAAAAACCGCCTCCGAAATTTGCGAGAGCGTTATTAAAAGCAACCTTCGTATGACGTATAGACAGGTCACGCAAATACTCGAAGGCAACGCAAGCTCAAAGCCCGAAATCGACAGTATGCTTTTATCTATGGCGGAGCTTACCCGCCTTCTGGAAAGCGCGGCGGTTAAGCGCGGACAGATAAATCTGGACGTCAAAGAGCCTCATATATACGTCGACGAACACGGCGAAATCGTAATTCCCGATTACGAGAGGTCACTTTCAGAGAGGCTTATAGAACAGTTTATGATTGCCGCCAACGAGACGGTGGCAACCTTTTTACAAAACAAAAAACTCCCCTGCCTATACCGTATCCACGAACCGCCGACGGAGGAAAAGACCGCCCTTTTGTACTCGTTTGTAAAAGATTTCGGCATTCGCACGCACGGAAACTACGAACTGCCCCAACCCAAAGATTTTCAGTCGGTTTTGAAACAAGCCGAGGACAAGCCGTATTCGGAGGTCATAAGCGGCGTTATGCTGCGGTGTATGCAGAAAGCGCGGTACAGCCCCGAAAACGCGGGACACTTCGGACTTGCTTCGAAGTGCTACTGCCACTTCACTTCTCCCATAAGGCGCTACCCCGACCTGTTCGTACACCGCGTTTTAAAGTGCGCTCTGCGCGGCGAAGAGGACAAGGCAAAAGAAGTCTACTCCCCTCTCGCTTTGAGTGCGGGCATAGATTGCAGTGAGCGTGAGCGGCAGGCTGAGCTTGCAGAACGCGACGTCGACGATTTATATAAAGTCGTCTATATGCAAAAGCGTCTTGGCGAGGAGTTCGACGCGGTAATATCGGGTGTAATCGAGAGCGGTATTTTCGCCAGACTGCCAAACACAATCGAGGGTATGATAAGGCTCGAAACTCTGCCCGACGACCACTATACTTTTATCGAGGACAAGTTCTGTCTCAAAGGCAGAAGACACTCGTTCAGGCTGGGCGACAAGGTGCGCGTAAAAGTCGCCGCCTGCGACTTCGGCACGAAAAGGGTGCAATTTGTATTGGTTTGACTTTATTATAAAATGAGGATATAATAATTTTATGGAGCAAATAGCTTATAACCGCTCTGCGTCCTTCGAATATTTCATCGAACAGAAATTCGAGGCGGGCATCGTTTTAGAGGGTGCGGAAGTCAAGTCGCTGAGAGCGGGAAACTGCAATTTAAAGGACAGTTTCTGTTTTATAAGGAACGGCGAGATAACGCTTAAAAATATGCATATACCCGTCTACGACAAGAGCGGAGCGTTCAACAGCAAAAATTCCAAGCGAGACAGAAAGCTTTTAATGCACAGAGCGGAAATAGACAAAATAGTCGGAAAAATCAACGCCAAGGGAATGACACTCGTCCCCATTCGTCTTTACTTTAAAGACAATCTTATAAAAGTCGAGGTTGCACTCTGCCGCGGCAAGCAGAGCTTCGACAAAAAAGAAACCATAAAAAAGCGCGATATAGAGCGCGATTTAAAAAGACAGACCAAAGATTATTAAAAATGTCCCCAACGGGGCGAAAAAATTTACAAGGTAAACGTTATGAAAAATTACAAATTAGACACGTTGTGCGTACAGGCAGGCTACTCCCCCAAAACGGGCGAAAGCCGTATCCCCGGCATCTTTCAGTCCACCACCTTTTTCTACGGCGATTCGCAGGCAATGGCTGACTGCTTCGATTTAAAGAGCAGCGGATATTTTTATTCGCGCCTATCAAACCCCACGGTTGCGGCCTTAGAGGGTAAAGTCGCTGCGCTCGAAGGCGGCGTTGCCGCTATCGGCTGTGCTTCGGGTATGTCCGCCACTACGCTTGCAACCCTTACCGTTGCGGGTTGCGGCGACAACGTTCTCATATCGCAGGCTTGCTACGGCGGTACGTACAACCTGTTCGGCACGACTTTACCCAAGCTCGGAATTGAGTGCCGCTTCTTCGACCCCGACGACAGCGCGGAAAATATTGAAAAGCTTATCGACGAAAAAACAAAGCTTATCTTTACCGAGACGGTCGCAAACCCCGCGATAGTCGTTTTAGACTTTGAAAAGTTTGCTAAGCTCTCGAATAAGTACGGCTTGCTGTTTATGGTTGACAACACTCTCGCGACGCCCGCACTGTGCCGTCCCAAGGAATTTGGAGCGCACGTAATTATTCACTCCTCTTCCAAATATCTCGACGGACACGCCGCGGCTCTGGGCGGAGTTATCGTAGACCTCGGTAACTTTAATTTCAAAAACAATAAAAGATATCCCGCTTTCAACGTACCCGACGAGAGCTATCACGGCTTGGTCTAC
Organism: uncultured Clostridia bacterium; assembly: GCA_964393805.1. Taxonomy (GTDB): domain Bacteria; phylum Bacillota; class Clostridia; order Christensenellales; family Borkfalkiaceae; genus Coproplasma. Next base: position 878 of record CAYMUQ010000042.1, on the reverse strand, counting down.
GCCGACCTGCCCGTAGCGTTCGCAACCAAGTGCAGAGCGCAGATGATACGCGATATAGGCGCGATTATGTCGCCCCAGAACGCATTCGTTACTTATATCGGTTGCGACACGCTCGCACTCAGAATGAAGAGACACTCCGAAAATGCGGTAAAGGTTGCAAAATTTTTATCCGAACACAAAAAAGTCGAGTGGGTAATGCACCCTTCCTTAAAGGATAATAAGTATCACAACCTTGCAAAGAAGTATCTGCCCGACGGTTGCGGCGGTATGATGAGTTTCGGCATAAAGGGCGATATTACCGCGTGCCGCAAGTTTATGGAAAAGCTCGAACTGATTACGCAGGAAACCCACGTTGCCGACGTAAGAAGTTGCGTACTGCACCCCGCCTCCACCACCCACCGTCAGCTTTCCGAGGAAGACCTTAAAAAAGCGGGCGTACCTGCAAACCTTATTCGCCTTTCGGTAGGTATCGAGGACGCCGAAGATATAATAGCCGACCTTAGTCAGGCTTTATCCGTTATTTAATATGCCGATAGTAATTGACAAAGATATACCCGCCTATAAAATTCTGACGGGTGAAAAAATATTCGTAATGGACAAGGGCAGGGCGAACGTACAGGATATTCGTCCCATTGAAATCGCCATTTTAAACCTTATGCCCACCAAGGAGACGACGGAGACGCAATTTATGCGCCTTTTGTCCAACTCGCCCCTTCAGGTAAACGTTACCCTTTTAAGAACCGCAACCTACAACCCCACCCACGTCGAGGAAGAGTATTTGGAGCGCTTTTATAAGGACTTAGACGAGGTCAAAACGAGGCGTTTAGACGGAATGATAATTACGGGCGCGCCCGAAGAAAAGCTCGAATTCGAGGACG
>CAYMUQ010000041.1:0-10409 GCA_964393805.1 uncultured Clostridia bacterium | reverse complement strand
CAGGGCGAGCCTATGAGCGCACTCCACCGTATGGCTAACGGCGAAAATCCCGCGATAAGCGTCGGCAATAACGACACGATTATTATCTCCGCGTCGCCCATTCCCGGCAACGAGAGGGGCATATACGGCGTTATAAACAAGCTATATCACCTCGGCGCGGAAGTAGTATACGAGAGCCTTGAAAAAATTCACGTCTCGGGTCACGCCTGCCAGGAAGAGCATAAAATTATGCACAACCTGTTAAAGCCGAGATTTTTCGTGCCCGTGCACGGCGAATACCGTCACCTCAAAAAACACGCGTCGCTTGCCGAGAGCCTCGGTATGCGCGAGAATAATATTTTCCTTGCCGATATAGGCAACTGTATAGAGGTGACTACAAACGGCATAAAGAGGCTTCCAGACGTGCCCGCAGGTTCGAGGCTTATCGACGGCGAGGGTATCGAGGACGAGAAGGCTTCGGTGGTTATGCAGGACAGACGCCAGCTTGCGGCGGAGGGACTTTTCATAGTCTCGGTTGCCGTTTCGGGCGGCGAAGTAATAGGCGAACCCGCAATAAATTCGCGCGGCTTCGTGTTCGATTTCCACCGCGACTACGATAAGGAAATACGCGAGGTGATAAACCGCGCGATAGAAAATTACGACCTTGCACGCGGTACGGTGGACGAGCTTAAACGAGTAATTAAAAAGGCTCTCAGAAACTATCTTCTCAAAAAGACCAGACAGTCGCCGATGGTGGTGCCCGTCGTGGTTGAACTTTGACGCATATGAATAACGATAAATATGAATACGCGCACAACGATACGTCCGTACCCGAGAGGGCGTCGCGTACCGCAGGCGTAAATAAATACGAGTTTTCCGCGCCCGTGCAGGAAATAAGGCGGAGCGCTTTTGCGCGGAACATACCCGTTTCGTCCGACGAAACACTTGCATTTCTATGCACGTGCGCTCAGATGGCAAAACCCGAGAAAATTTTAGAGATAGGTACTGCGGTAGGGGCTTCGGGCATATGTCTTTTAGAGCATACGGCGGCGGAGCTTACCACGATAGAAATCAACGCTGACTTTGCGGCTGAAGCCTTGAACAATTTTACGGCGGCGGAGCTTTGTGACAGGGTAAAAGTTTTATGCGGCGACGCGGCTGAAATTCTGCCCGATTTGGAGGGTGAGTACGGCTTTATATTTTTGGACGGACCCAAGGTACAGTACGTAAAATATCTGCCGCAATTAAAAAGACTATTAACCCGCGGCGGCGTGCTGTTTGCCGACGACGTCCTCTTATACGGCTGGGTCAACGGCGAGGCGGAAGTGCCTAAAAAGAGAAAGATGCTCGTAGAGCATATCCGCGAATATCTGGACGCGGTGCAAAGCGATAAAGATTTTTTTACGACTATCGTGGACGTGGGCGACGGCGTTGCGCTCAGCGTCAAGAGGTGACTTATGAAAAAGGTGGAGCTGTTAGCCCCCGCGGGTAATTTTGCAAAGCTTAAAACGGCGTTTTATTTCGGCGCGGACGCGGCCTATATAGGCGGCAAGTCCTTTTCGTTGCGCTCCTTTGCCGACAACTTCGACGAGCAAGGGTTGAAAAGCGCGATAGGGCTTGCGCACTCTCTCAACAAAAAAGTATATATAACCGCAAATATTTTTGCGCGAAACTACGATTTGAAACAGCTCGAAGAGTATTTTGGGCTTTTATATAAGCTCGGTGCGGACGCGGCGATAATTTCGGACAGCGGAGTTTTTTACGCCGCTAAAAAGGCGGCTCCCGACCTTTCGGTACATATATCCACGCAGGCGAACCTCACCAATAAGTACGCTGTGAAGTTCTGGAAGGAGCAGGGCGCAACCCGCGCGATTTTGGCGCGTGAATTGTCGTTGAACGAGATAAAGGAAATTCACGATTTCGTACCCGATATAGAGCTCGAAGCGTTCGTACACGGCGCTATGTGCATATCATATTCGGGCAGGTGTCTACTTTCCGACTATCTTACGGGCAGACCGTCCAACCGCGGCGAGTGCGTGCAGGCGTGCAGGTGGAACTATTCGATTAAAAAGCGCGACGTAGGCGCGGAGAGCGGATATCTCGATATCGAAGAGGACGAGAGGGGTACCTATATACTCAATTCCAAGGACTTGAATATGTCCGCTCATTTGGACGAAATGATTAAAGCGGGCGTGTGCTCTTTTAAAATCGAGGGAAGAATGAAGAGCGAGTACTACCTCGCCACCGTCATAAACGCATATAGACGGTGTATAGACGGCGGCTTTGATAAGATTGTCAAGCGCGAACTTACGACCGCGGCTCACCGAGATTACACCACGGCGTACTCCTTGGGCGAAAATCATTCCACTGTAAACTACACGGACAGTCAGGCAAAGGGCGACTGCGATTATATCGGCAACGTGGTCGGCGCGGATGAAGATAGAATAAAGGTCGAGATGCGCTCGCGCTTTGCAAAGGGGGACAGACTGGAAGTTTTATCGCCCGACGGTAATTTTTCAAAGGAGTTTACCGTTACCGCCGCCAGAAAGAGCGACGGAGAAGAGGTCGACGACTGCAAGCTCGTACAGGAAATTTACACGCTCGACTGCCCCTATAAACTGCACGAGGGCGATATTTTAAGAAGAAGAAAATGAATTACCAGGTAGAAAAAGTTTACGGAAGAACCAAATCGGATAAGATTGCTGTCAGCGTACCAGGCTCGAAGAGTATTACTGCGCGTGCGCTACTTTTGGCCGCGCTTGCGGACGGCGAAAGCACGCTGTACGGGGCACAGCTCTCTGACGACTGCGCGACTTTTTTAGCCGCCGTCAAAGCTCTGGGAATAGAAACGGAAGTTGACGGGACTACGGTAAAAGTCAAAGGATGCGGCGGAAAACTTGCCGTAAGCAATGCAAATATTTTCGTAGGAAGCGCAGGGACGGCGGCGAGATTTTTAACCGCGGTGCTTGCTCTCTCGGAGGGCGAGTACACGCTCACTTCGTCCGAACAGATGCAAAGGCGCCCCCAAAAAGATTTAATCCGCGCCCTCGAAGAGTTAGGCGCGAAGTTTACTTTTTCGGGCGATGAGTACTGTTTTCCGTTTACCGTTAAGGGCGTACGCGCAAAAAAGACCGAGATTACGGTCGATATAACCAAGAGCAGTCAGTTTTTGTCAGCCCTTTTAATGGCGGGAGTTCTGGTCGGTAAACCGTTCACCGTAAGAACCGTGGGCAGTCACGGTATGGACTACGTAAGAATGACTACGGATATGATGTGGTCGTTCGGCGTGAACGTAGAGGAAGAGGAAAACCGTTTTACGGTTTCGGGTAAGTACTCGGCAAAAAAATACGAGATAGAGCCCGACGTCTCCGCGGCGTGTTACTTTGCCGCCGCAAACAGAATACTCGGCACGAACATTTTTGTTAAAGGTTTGATGCCGCACACCATGCAGGGCGACTATAAATTTATAGAGCTTTTAAAGAATTTCGACGGCGGAAAAGTCGATATGTCCGAATTTTCCGACCAGGCGTTGACCCTCGCGGCAATCGCACCGTATTTTTCCGCGCCCACCGAAATCTGCGGTATAGGGCATATACGCTCTCAGGAGTGCGACAGAATAAAGGCAATATGCGATAATCTCACGGCAATGGGCGTAAAAGTCGAGGAGCGCGGGGACGGCGTAAAAATCTACCCCTCCGAACCGCACGGCGCGGCTATTAATACTTTCGGCGACCACAGGGTTGCGATGAGTTTTGCAATCGCAGGACTGCGTTGCGGAGGAATTACGATTGAAAACGCCGAGGTCTGTTCCAAGACCTTCAAGGAATTTTTCGAAGTGCTGGATAATGTTATAAAGCAGTTGACAAAGTAATTAAAGAGAGCGGCGCGGGAAACTTCCCGCGCCGCCAGTTTATTTTACAAATATAATGCACCTTTGCAGAAAAAGTGATATACTAAAATTATGGAACGCATAGTCTTGCACTCTGACTTGAATAATTTTTACGCGTCGGTAGAGAGGGTTTTAGATCCCTCTTTGAAGGGCGTGCCAGTCGCCGTCTGCGGAAACGAGGAGGAGAGACGCGGTATAGTTCTCGCTAAAAGCGAGGAGGCGAAAAAATGCGGTGTAAAGACGGGCGATACAGTCTGGCAGGCAAAGCGGAAGTGTCAAAATCTCGTCGTCGTGCGCCCGCATTTTTCCGAGTATATGAGCTATTCGCGCAAGGTCAAGGCAATCTATGCGCGCTATACCGACCTTATCGAGAGCTACGGCATAGACGAGTGCTGGCTGGACGTCACCAAATCGACCAAAATCCTGCCCGCTTACGACGGCGATACGTACGTTGAAGTAGACGGCGAGAAGCATTTTTCCGACGGATACCTCAGATTTATAGGCGATTTTATAAGAAATACGGTAAAAAGCGAATTGGGACTGACCGTCTCGGTGGGCGTAAGCTTCAATAAGATCTACGCGAAGCTCGGTTCCGACCTCAAAAAGCCCGACGGCACTACCGTAATTTCGGTTACTAATTATAAAAACGTCGTATTCGGACTGCCCGTTTCCGAACTTTTGATGGTGGGCGGAGCTACCGAGAAAAAGCTCATTTCGATGGGCTGTACCACGATAGGCAAGCTTGCCGCCGCAGACGATAAAAAAATATTTTCGGCGTTCGGCAAGTTCGGTATGACGTTATTAACCTACGCCCGCGGCGAGGACGATAGTGAAGTTAAAGGCGTGAACGAGGAGAGGGAGCTTAAATCCATAGGAAACTCTATGACCTGTCCCAAAGATTTAACTTCATACAATGAAGTTAAGAGAACGCTGTTCGTGCTGTCCGAGAGCGTTGCGGCGCGGCTGAGAGAGGCGGGTCTGGGACTTGCGGACACCGTGCATCTATGGGTGCGCGACAGTGCGCTCAACTCGTTTTCGGTGCAGAGAAAGGTGCGGCATACCTGCCTTTGCGGCGAGATAGCAAACCACGCGTTCGACCTGTTTACGGCTAAGTTTTCGCCGCCCTTTGCCGTGAGGGCGCTCGGCGTTACGGTGTCGGGCTTCGATAACGGAGCGTCTCAGCTTACCTTCGACGAGACGGCGGGGGACTATGAAAAGCGCGAACGCGCCGAAAGGTGCGTCGACGAGATACGCAAAAAATACGGCTACGCTTCCGTCCAGCGCGGAATAGTGGCGGAGGATCCTACCGAGATGCACAACGACGTCAAAAACAGTCATCTTATAAAGCCCGCCCGCTTCGACGACAACGACCCCGACGGGCAGGTTTAAACGAAATAAGTTTAGCTTATAAGCTATATTAAAACTTATAAAAGACTACTTATCGCATATCGTTTGACAATTTTGTTTACTTTCTATATAATTTCCCGTATACAAACCCAAGCGATAAAAGAGCCGCTTTAAAGAAAAAACAAGGAGTACCTTAAAATGAATTTACCCGAGATGTTCGGCGAAAACGTATTCAACGACCAGGTTCAGAAGGAGACCCTGCCTTCGGAAGTGTATAAGCTTTTGAGAGCGACCATAGAGTCGGGTAAACAGCTCGACGTATCCATTGCGGGTACGGTTGCTTCCGCAATGAAAAAGTGGGCGGTGTCCAAGGGCGCGACCCATTATACTCACTGGTTCCAGCCCCTTACGGGTCTTACCGCCGAAAAGCACGATTCGTTCATCGAGCCCGAGGGCGACAAGGTGATTATGCGCCTCACGGGTAAAAGTTTAATAGTCGGCGAACCCGACGCTTCGAGTTTCCCTTCCGCAGGCTCCCGCGCAACCTATATGGCTCGCGGCTACACCGCGTGGGATCCTACTTCTCCCGCGTTCGTCAAAGAGGGAACTTTATACATACCGACGATTTTCGTCTCGTACACGGGTGAAACTCTCGATAAAAAATCGCCGCTTCTGCGCTCTATGAACGCTATCGACAAGCAGGCAAAGCGCATACTCGCACTGTTCGGCAAGCATTGCAAGAAGGTCTCCACGACCGTAGGACCCGAGCAGGAATATTTCCTCATCGACGAGGACGAATATATGAAGCGCAAGGACTTGCGTCTGTGCGGAAGAACGCTGTTCGGCGCTCCCGCTTCACGCGGACAGGAGCTTGAAGATCATTATTTCGGAGTACTCAAATCGCGTATAGTAGACTATATGCACGAGCTTGACAAGGAACTGTGGAGCTACGGCATTTTCAGTAAGACCAAGCACAACGAGGTTGCACCTGCACAGCACGAAATGGCGCCCGTGTTCTCGACCACAAACGTTGCGGTCGACACCAATATGCTCACGATGGAGATAATGAAGAAGGTCGCTAAAAAGCATCACCTCGCGTGCCTTCTTCACGAAACGCCCTTCGAGGGCTTAAACGGTTCGGGCAAGCACAACAACTGGTCTATGTCCACCGATGCGGGTTTTAATCTTTTAAACCCCGGCGAAACGCCCGAAAGCAACACGCTTTTCAAGCTCGTGCTTGCGGCGGTTATAAAGTCGGTCGACGACTATCAGGGTATTTTAAGGGCGGCGGTTGCTTCGGCAGGCAACGACCACAGACTGGGCGCGGACGAGGCTCCCCCCGCAATTATTTCGGTATACCTCGGCGACCAGCTCGGCGCGCTCGTCGACGCAATAGTAAAGGGAGTGGACTACGTTCCCGTAAAGGCGCAGAAGGGCTCGATAGGCGTTCCCGAAAGTCCCATATTCCCCAAGGACGCGACGGACAGAAACAGAACTTCGCCGTTTGCGTTTACGGGTAACAAGTTCGAGTTCAGAATGCTCGGATCGCAGGCTAACGTCGCGGACGCGAATATCGTTTTGAATACCATAGTTGCGGACGCATTCGAGCAGTTCGCGGACGAACTCGAAAAAGCGGTAAAGGGCGTAGAGGACGAAAGCAAAAAGACTGCGGCAGTCTATAAGCTTGCGCTCGACATCGTCGCAAGAGAGTTAAAGGCGCACTACCGCATAATCTTCAACGAGGACGGTTACGGTCCCGCGTGGGAGCCCGAAGCTGTAAAGCGCGGACTTTTAAACAATAAAAACACGGCGGACGCGGTCAAGGTCTGTTTCGAAGAAAAGAACGTGGACGTATTCGTACGTCAGGGCGTCTACACCAAGGAAGAGGCGATTGCCCGCGGTGAAATTCAGCTTGAGAACTACGTCAAGATTATAAACATCGAGGCAAAGACAATGCTCGAAATGGCGCACAGGGATATAATCCCTGCGGTTTCGGACTATATAGCCGAGCTGTGCGCGAACGTCGCGGCAAAGAAGGCGGTAAACGAAGAGCTTGCCTGCACGGGCGAGAAACAGGTTATTACCGCTTTGTCCGATTTAAACGACGCTACCTTTGCGCTCTGCACCAAGCTCGAGGGACTGCTTGCCGAAATAAAGTTAGACGACGTTAAAAACGCTTCGCAGGCTATGGCGCACAAGGTTCTGCCCGTAATGGACGAAATGAGAAGAAAGGTCGACAAGATGGAAACACTGGTTTCTTCCGACTACTGGCCTTATCCTTCGTACTTCGATATTCTGTACAGCGTAAACTGATTTCATATTGTTTAGTATGAGAGCGGCGCGTTTTCAAAACGCGCCGCTCTTTTTTGACGTTACAAAACAAATATTAAAACTTTATGCTTGACTAAATATGAATACTATTATAAAATAGTATTTGGAGCTAATTGGTTTAATCACACCCGCCGTTTGCGGGCGTACGGAAAGAATTTTGCGAAAAAGGAAAATATTATGCTTACAAGTATATGTGGTATCAACTGGGGCGACGAAGGTAAGGGAAGAATGGTTGACCTTCTTTCCCGCGATTACGACGTGGTATGCCGTTATCAGGGCGGCAACAACGCGGGTCACACCGTTATTAACGAAAAGGGCAAGTTTATTTTAAACCTGCTTCCTTCGGGCATCTTACGCGACGAGGTCGTTAACGTTCTCGGACCCGGTATGGTCATAGATATAAAGCACCTCTGCGGCGAAATCGAAAAGCTCCGCTCGGCGGGAATAAGCATTACGCCCGCAAACCTCAAAATAAGCGACAAAGCCATAATCACTATGCCCTACAACGTCTTGCAGGACGTAATGGAGGAGGACAGACTTACCAAGGCAACGGGCAAGCCCTACGGCTCTACCCGCCGCGGCATTGCTCCCATATACGCCGATAAGTATATGAAAAAGGCGTTCAGAATGGGCGAGCTTTTAAATCTCAACCTTTTATACAAGCGCCTTCCCGACATCGTTGCCTGGAAAAATATGACCATAAAGGCTTACGGCTTCGACCCCGTAACCGTAGACGAGATGATTAAGTATTTCGAGGACTACGGCAAGCCCCTGTGCGATTATATAATCGATACAGGCATATATCTCAACGCCGCGCACAAAGAAGGTAAAAAGATTATGTTCGAGGCTCAGCTCGGCGCACTGCGCGACATCGACTACGGCATAGTTCCCTATACCTCGTCGTCATCGACGATAGCCGCGTACGCTCCCATAGGCGCGGGTGTACCCAACTTGAAGCTCGATAAGTCCATAGGCATTATGAAGGCGTATTCGAGTTGCGTCGGTGCTGGACCTTTCACCTGCGAGTATTTCGGTAAAAAGGCGGACCGCCTCCGCGAGCTCGGCGGCGAGTACGGCGCGGCTACGGGCAGACCCAGAAGAGTGGGACCCTTCGACGTGGTCGCTTCCCGCTACGGAATTATGTGTCAGGGCGCGGACGAGATAGCGCTCACTAAGCTTGATATTTTAGACGACTACGAAGAGATTGAAATCTGCACTCATTACGAGCTGAACGGTAAAATTTTAGACGATTTCCCTTTTACCGACGTTTTGGATATGTGCAAACCCGTTTTCGAAACCGTAAAGGGCTGGCACTGCGACACCTCCAAGTGCAGAAAAGCCGAGGACTTACCCAAAGAAGCTTTGGACTATATTCACCTCTTGGAAAAGCTGTGTAATTGCAAAATTAAATACGTTTCTGTTGGAGCAGAGCGCGACGCCTGCATTACTCTTGACTGATAAACGTCGCAATACTTAAAAAAATAATAACGTTCGCGGCAAAAATCACACTTTTTGCCGGCGAGCCCCCATTTGCGCATACCTGCGCCTGAGCGGATTGAATGCCCGCAATTATATTATTACGAGGGCTCTGAGCAATTGCGGGCAGAAAGGCAGAGCCTTTCAAATTCGCAGCGTTTTGTTTTCGCCCCAAGAAAACAAAACCGAGAGAATAGATTATGTTGAGAAAGTTTTATAAGATGCACGGCATCGGAAACGACTACGTATATTTCGACTGTATAAACGAGCCGCTCGAAAACGTCGAAGCACTGGCGGTCAGACTGTCCGACAGGCACTTTTCGATAGGCGGCGACGGCGTCATACTTTTATGTCCGTCCGAGGTTGCCGACTGCCGTATGCGTATGTTCAATGCGGACGGCTCCGAAGGCAAAATGTGCGGTAACGGCATACGCTGTGTGGGCAAGCTCGCTCACGATTTGGGCTACGTCAATGGAGACACCTGCCGCATAGAGACGCTTTCGGGCATTAAAACTCTCGTATTTAAAACGGGAGAGGACGGAAAAGTAGTCTCCGCCCGCGTGGATATGGGTGCGCCCGTTTTAGAGGGCGAAAAGATACCCTCGCTGTTAAGCGGTGAAAAAATAGTGGACGCTCCCGTCGAAGTCAGAGATAAAGTGTACGGCGTTACCCTGGTATCAATGGGCAATCCGCACTGCGTGGTGTTCGAGGACCCCGACTTGATCGATATTGAAAAAATCGGTCCTTACTTTGAATATCATCAATTGTTTCCCGAGAGAGTAAATACCGAGTTTATTAAAGTCGTTAAAAGAAACGAGCTTATAATGCGCGTCTGGGAGAGAGGAAGCGGCGAAACCTGGGCTTGCGGCACGGGTGCGTGCGCTTCGGCGGTTGCGGCTGTTTTAAACGGCTATTGCGACAAAGACACGCCTATTATAATTCATCTCAGAGGCGGAGACCTTAAAATAACCTATACTGACCAAACCGTCTTTATGGAAGGCGGCGCGACTTTAGCTTTTACGGGCGAAGTCGAAATCTGAAAAAAATTATCTCTTAAAAACCAAAGAGGAGTACTCATATGACAAAATACATTTTCGTGACCGGCGGCGTTGTGTCGGGACTGGGCAAAGGAATTACGGCGGCATCCTTAGGCAGACTTTTGAAGTGCAGAGGATATAAAGTCGCGTCCCAGAAGCTCGACCCCTATATCAATATCGATCCGGGTACGATGAGCCCCTATCAGCACGGCGAGGTGTTCGTCACCGACGACGGCGCCGAGACCGACCTCGACTTGGGTCATTACGAGCGGTTCACGGACGAAAACTTAAATAAATTTTCCAACCTTACTACGGGTAAGGTTTATTGGAACGTACTTAACAAAGAGCGT
>CAYMUQ010000040.1:0-10731 GCA_964393805.1 uncultured Clostridia bacterium | reverse complement strand
CGCGTTTATCAGCTCTTCCCTCAGCGGCGAACCCGCGCCGAAAGTATCGCCCCTTGCGTTTTGGAAGTCGGCGGCAACCGTTCCGTTTTTGATAACGACTATTCTGTCCGCAAGGTACAGCGCCTCGTCTATATCGTGCGTTACCGCAAGCACCGTGCGCCCGTCCCTCTCTTCAAGCTCTTTGAAAGTCTGCATAACCGACAGCTTGGTCTTTAAATCAAGCGAGGAAAACGGCTCGTCCAGAAGCAGTATATCCGAGGGATATAAAAACGCTCTGCACAGCGCTACCCTCTGTCTCTCGCCGCCCGACAGCCGTTCGGGATAGTCGTCTTCCTTACCCGCAAGACCGACTTGTCCGAGCATATCCGCCGCCTTTTCGGGGTCTGCGCCGACTATCGTGAGGTTTTTTAAAACGGTCAGGTTGGGTATAAGTCGGGGCGACTGAAAGACGTACGACGCGCTTGTCGGCGTGATATATCCGTCGTATCTTATAAGCGACGCGACCGCGTTCAAAAGCGTGGTTTTGCCGCATCCGCTCTCGCCTAAGATACAAGTCACTTTGCCGTCCTCTAAACTAAGGCTGAAATCTTCGTAGACCTTATTGTCGCCGTAGCTTACCGAAAGGTTCTTAATCTCAAACATTGTCCGCCTCCCTCTTCCACCTGAAAGAAAGCTTTGTTATTACGAGAAACAGCGCTTCTATAAGCAGTCCTATTATAACCGAGGCAAGCGTCAACGCGGACAGCCGCGCAATTTGGGTTGCAAAATTAGCCATTTTCATCATTTCGCCTATACCGGTGCCGGCGTAGGCAAGCACCTCGGCGGAAATCGTAAGTTTAACGGCAAACGACAGCACCGTGCCGAGCTGCATAACTATTGAGGGCGCAATTTGCGGAATTATAATTCCGCTTAATACCGCACGCTTCTTTAAACCGTAAACCTTTGCCATTTCCAAAAGCCCTCTGTCAATGCCGTCGACAGCGGCGGAAATCTGCGCGTAAAGCATAGGAAATACGACAAGCAACGTGACTATTACGGGCGTAATCTCTTCAAATACGAGCATTAAGATAAGCGTGACCGCCATAGTAGGTACCGTGCGGCAGACGGCGATAATCGGGCTGAAAAACGCTTTGAACGGCTTATATAATAGTCCCAACACCGTACAGAGCGCTGCAAGCACGAAGGAAATGACCACCGCCGCAAGCGTACGAGCCAAAGTCAGACCCAGCGCCTTCCAGAATTCACCCTCGGCAAACAGCTTAAAAAATTGCGAGAGCGTCTTGCCTATCGACGGCACTATAATCTCGTTGCCCTCAATACTCCAGCTCACAGCCCACGCGGCGAACATAAACGCAATCGAAAGCGCCGCAAAAGCTATCGTAAGTTTGTGCCGCTTTAAAAACGCCTTCATACGCTCCCCTGCGTAAACGCTACCTCGTACTTATTTAAAATCATTTTGAAAGTCAGCCCGGGCACGGCAGAGAGATTGACAACCCCCACTTTTTTACCCTTTAATTTCTGCGACAAATTGTCTGCCGATAAGGGTGTGCCGTCGGACGAAATTATATACAGATTGCCGTGGGTTACGCCGCCCAGCAGCTGATATTTGTTGCCGCTGCCCAAAAGTTTTGCCGCAGCATTGACGGGCAGAACGCATAAATCTGCGTTTTTAGTATCGTCGTTGTAGGTCACGCAGGTGTTAATCGCGTTTGCCGCAACCACGTGAAATTCCAAAGCTTTACCAACGTCGGGCGCCGCGCACATCATCTTCGCCATAGAAATCGCGGGCGCACCGTCGGGCATATATACCGATACGGTCGTCTTGCTCTCGTTGACGGTCGTCGCGGAAATTGCGTCGACGTCGCAGAAAAATTCGTCTTCGCACTGTCCGTACATTGCCGAATTTATACCGTTTACCGCATTCATATAGCTGAGTATTCCCTGCTTTGCGGCAGTCGCCTTTTTGAAATAAATATTACAGTTTGTTACGACCGCTGACGACAGCATAGGCGCCTTTAACGTCGTACCGCCGTGCGAGCCAATTGCCGTGACGATGTCCGCGTACGACGTCTGACTGTCAAGCCAGCTTGCGGTACCTGCATACTCGGTTAAAAACCTGCTGACAAACGCACCGTCGTTTTCAATAAGGCTCTTTTTTGCGACCAGTACTGCCTGCGGATAGCTTTCCGTGCCGTAGAGCTGTTGCAGGCTTGCTACGTTCGCATACTCTGTCCCTGCCGCCGTTAAGGACTTTACCTTTGCAGATGCCGCAGGCTCGGGTACGACGTAATATGAAATACCGCTCACTCTGCCGACGTCGTCGGAACTCACCTCAACGAGAGTAACTTTCGACGGATTATTATTTTTACAACCGACCGCCATAGCGGATACACCTGCGCACAGCGCAAGGGCACACGCTGTAAGTAAAAACTTTTTCATAATATTCTCCTTTTATTTTTTACTGGTCACCGTCTTTGCGGTGACCTTTTCAATCATTCCGAGCTTGCCCGTAATGTTGTTTATAATTTCGACGGGCGCGTCCACTACCACGCAGATAACGAACACGTCCTTTTGCTTGTAAGGTATGCCCATTCTGCCTACGACGTAGTCGCCGAAGAGCGCAAGAACCGAGTTGATTTCGGGACTTTTCGTCCTGTCCTCGGCGATAATACTCAAAACCGCAATTCTGTTTTCAGACATAAAAAAACCTCCCTTATCCGCATAAGAGAGTAAACGCAATAAATGCCGCACGAAGATACCGTACGACTATTACTATTAACTCCTTTGTTCTTAGGCGGACCTTTGAATTCAGGTGAGATTATTTTAGCACCGTTGCATAATTTTCACAAGCATTTACATACTGAAAGTATGAAAAAGATTATTTTGACAACCGTACTTTCGCTTTGCGCGGCTTTTGCATTTGCAGGTTGCAACAACGGCGGCGGCACGGATATGAACAAGACAAGACACAATGAAGAACCCGTTCAACAGCAACAGGATACCCGCGAAACTCCCGAAAATCCCGAATGCCCCGACGGTGACTGCAAGGACGGAAGCTCCGTAGACGAATGTCCCGACGGCGATTGCAAAGGCGGCGATTGCCCCGAAAAGCAGTGCCCCGACGGCAAGCGCCCCGCAAGGCGCGACGGCGAGCCTTCGCGCGTACCGCCCGTATTCGAGCGCGTACACCACCGCAGACCCCGCCCTCTGCCCTGCCCCGCAAAGGACAATTAAATTACTAAAAACTCAATAGCCGACAGGTTTTTACCCGTCGGCTATTTTATAATTTATACGACCTCTTCGGCTTTAATCAAAAAACTCTGTCCGTTCGGCAAGCGGTATACAATACCGTTTTCGCCCGAAGAAATTTCGCCGACGAAGCAATCTATTAAAAGCGGTTTGATTTCTTCAAGCAAATCGTTCGCCGTAATAGGCGTTTCGTTATTCATACTATTTCCTCCTTAGTGTATTTCACTTTCGTGCGCACCGATTGTGTACAAATATTATACCTCGCGTTCTGTACACGAAGCAAATAAATATGTACAGACCGTGAGATAATTTTTTGTCGAAAGGACACTACTTTATGGATAATTTGTCGAAACTGCCAGAGAGGCTAAAAGAACTTATGGAAGAGGCGGAAATCAGTACGCCTAAACTTGCTGATATAATAGATATTGACCACTCGGCAATTTCTAAATTTTTAAAAGCCGAAAGATTACCGTCTGCAACGACATTAGTTAATCTCGCGGACTTTTTTCATTGTACTACGGACTATCTTCTCGGGCGTTCTGATATATTAGACGAGAGGTCGTTTAAACAGCGTCCTCCCTTTAATGAACAACTTAGCTTTTTGCTTGATTATTTCAAAATATCTAAATACAGACTTGTAAAGGAAACTAAAATTTCCGAACAGACGGTTATAAATTGGCATAAAGGCAAATACGAACCAACGGTTGAAAGTTTAGTAAAAATAGCGAAATGTTTAAAATGCTCGGTTGACTTCGTTCTCGGGCGTGAAAAGTAAAATATAAGCGGACTGAAAATTCAGTCCGCTTTTTCTTTCGTATAGCCCTTTATATTATTTTTTGTTGTAGTTGATAAGACAGCCCTTTAAAATTATCTCCTTTTCCTTTTCGGTCAGCGTTCCCATAGTAAGGTATATATCCTTAACCTTGCCGCCGCTTATATGCTTTGCGGGAATTGCCGTATCGTCGTTTTTTACGAAGTCGGGAACGTTTTCGATATAGACGAAGTCGCCCGTCTTGAAGTCGAACTGCTTACAAATTAAAGGCAGCATACCCCAGTTTATAAGGTTGGAGCGGTAACGCTTGGTTGCGTACTCCAAAGCAATATTCGCAACGCCGCCCAAAACGCGCTGGCAGGAAGCCGCCTGTTCTCTCGCCGAACCGTCACCCGGCTTCTTAGCCGCAATCGCGCTTCCGAACGCCGTGTCCTTGCCGAGCTTTATTCCGACCTTCTTTAAAACTTCGTCGGGCAGTTTGCCCTCCGCTCTTCTTTTGAGTTCTATCTCTTTTGCCTGCTTTGCCCTGCCGACGTACGCGGGGTCTTTTCTCGACAGCGCGAACTCCGCAAGGCGCAGAGGGTTGGAGCGGTAAGACGAGGTCTCGCCCGAGGGTATAAGCTCGTCGGTAGTCGTTACCGCGTCGTTTATTACCGACACTACTTCGATTAAAAGATTGTTCGCCAAAGCTATCTGCTCGGGCCAGTCGGTTATGTTATTGCCGAGTATAAGCTCCTGTTTTTTGTCGGGCTTGCCTGCGCCGTGATATACGCGGTGCGCGTATATGTCGCCGTCAAAGTAATATTTCTTGACTTTCTTGGTATACTCGACTTCGGTTGCGGGGGTAAGTACACCGCCGTTTGCCGCCGTCGCCGCGATGGAACGCGCGTCCATAAGCGCGACCGCCGCAAGCTGACCTTCGGACGGTTTACTGCCCTCTCTGTTCTCGAAGTTGCGCGTGGTGTGACGGATAGAGAAACCGTTGTCGGCAGGCGTGTCGCCCGCGCCGAAGCACGGTCCGCAGAAAGCCGTTTTTAAGACCGCGCCCGAACCCATCAATGCCGATGCGTAGCCGTTGTCCGCAAGGCACTTATATACGGGTACCGACTGCGGATAAACGCTCAACGCGAACTCGCCGTCGCCGCAGTTTTTGCCGCGCAGAATTTCAGCCGCTTCCGCAATATTTTCGTAGGTACCGCCCGCACAGCCCGCGATTATACCCTGGCTGACGAACACCTTGCCGTCTTTTACTCTCGATAAAAGGTCGTAGGGCTTTGCGTTCGCGCCTTTAAGTTTGTTCGCCTCTTTCTCCACTTCCGCGAAGATATCTTTTGCGTTTTCTATAACTTCTTTTATAGTGTACGCACTCGAGGGGTGGAACGGAAGAGCAATCATAGGCTCTATCCTCGACAAGTCTATAACCACCGCGCCGTCGTAGTATGCGGGGTTGTCGGGGTGCATTTCCTTGAACGCGTCCTCTCTGCCGTGAACTTTGAAGAACTCTTTGCAGGTTTCGTCGGTCTCCCATATAGACGAAAGACACGCCGTCTCCGTAGTCATTACGTCGATACCGCAACGGTAGTCCATAGAAAGATTTTTTATTCCCGGGCCGATAAACTCGAGTATTTTATTTTTAACGAAGCCCTTTTTGAAGGTCGCGCCGACCAGCGCGATTGCGACGTCGTGAGGTCCCACTCCCTTTCTGGGCTTGCCCTTTAAATATACCGCGATAACTTCGGGACGCTTGATATCGTAGGTCTGAGATAACAGCTGTTTGACTATCTCGGGACCGCCCTCTCCTACCGCCATAGTGCCGAGCGCACCGTAGCGCGTGTGGCTGTCCGAGCCTAAAATCATTTTACCGCAACCCGCCTCGCACTCGCGCATATACTGGTGAATTACCGCAACGTGCGGGGGTACGAAGTTGCCGCCGTATTTTTTTGCCGCGGACAGACCGAACAGGTGGTCGTCCTCGTTTATAGTGCCGCCCACCGCGCAGAGCGAATTGTGGCAGTTGGTCAAGGTGTACGGAACGGGGAACTTAGTAAGCCCCGAAGCTCTCGCCGTCTGAATTATGCCGACGTAGGTTATGTCGTGCGAGGCAAGCGCGTCAAAGGAAATTTTCAGGTTTTCCCCGTCGCCCTTATTGTGCGCGTTTAAGACCGAGTACGCAAGCGTACCTTTTATCGCCTTCTGCTTTTTTTCGCTGACCATAAACGCGTGGTTTTCCTTGACCAGCGCACCGTCCATATAGTAAACGCCGCCTTTGATGAGCTTTATCATATCGTCCTCCGTGTAAATTACTTTTTCTTGTCTTCGTCTATATCGTTTTCGAGTGAAACTATATTGTATTCGATTGCGGGGTTTGTTTCAAGCAGTGCCGCTATGAAATCTTCGTACCAGTCCTGCTTAACTACTATCACCATAAATTCGCCGCTCTTGAATGCTACGGTCAGCTTTTTGGTTCTCCTGTCAAGCGTGACGGTAGTAATCTTTTCGCAGTCGTATTTACTGACTATAAAGCCGAAGCGCGTCTTGAAAGTCTTGCCGTCGATGACGTACGCCGAGAACAGCAGAATGCTTAAAAGCAGTGCAAATGCGACGACTGTCACGAAGAACATAAGCGTGTACTGAATAATCGGATATACGGGTTGCGCGGCGTTCTTTACTCCGTCTCTTATGCACATAACGAGGTTTAAAGTAAACCCTGCGGCGCTTAAAATAATACCCGCGATTATAAGCACGGTCTGAACGACCGTAAATTTGTACTTAAAAGTTTTCATAACAAAATTATAACCTTTAAACGGACAAAAGGCAACCGTTCTTTTTGTCATTTCGGGTTTGACGGGAAATCTTTTATAACTAATCCGTCGAAAAAAGGGCGCGGCGGCTTTTTCAAAAGCCGCCGCGCCTTATTTATTAGTCTCTGAATTTTCGCGTTGACGCTATGTGGTGCAGGTCGCCCAGATATTTCATATCCTCGTCGGATAATAAAAAGTCGACGTCAAGATTGTCTATTATGCGCTCTTTGTGCGTGCTCTTCGGGAGCGGGTTCGCGCCCGTTTGCAGGCAGTACGCAAGACAGATTTTCGAAATGGGTTTATTATATCTTTCGGCAAGCGAAGTCAGGTAAGAATTATCTAAAAGCTCGCCCGTGGCAAGCGGCGAATACGCCTGAACGAGTATGCCGTTTTCGCGGCAGTATCCGCTTACGGCGGGTTGGGTGTTGCCTATAAAGTAGCGTATCTGGTTTGCCATAGGCGTGACGCCCGTGGCGTTTTTGATATTCTCGATATCCGCAGGGTGGAAATTGGACACGCCTATTGCGCGTACCCGTCCCTCTTCGTAGAGCTTTATCATAGCTTTCCACGCCTGAATATTGCCCTCGGTGCAGTCGCGGCCGACGTCGCTCCACGGCCAGGGGGCGTGTATAAGATAAAGGTCTATATACCCGCAGTCGAGATTTTTCAGCGACAATTCGAAATGCTTCAACGCGCCGTCGAAGTCCTTGACCTCGGAGGGAAGCTTGGTGGTTATAAACAGCTTTTCACGCGAAATCTTACTGTCTTTTACGGCTTTGCCTACGCTCGCCTCGTTGCCGTAGACGAAGGCGGTGTCGATATGGCGGTAGCCCGCGTCCAGCGCACAGCGCACCGAATTATACGCGACGTCGCCGTCGGGCGTCTGCCACGTCCCGAAACCTATCTTCGGAATTTTAACCCCGTTGGTTAAAATATAGTCTTGCTCTTTGTACATTGCGTCCTTCCTTTTTCAGTTGAGCTTGTTTACGGTTATTTTACAGTATTTCCCGCCCGATTGCAATACGGTTTGTAAAAATAAAATCTGCCTTTTTAGTCTCGCCCTCGATTATAGCGGCAAAATTAAAGGCGCGGGAAGCCGTTTTCACCGCTTCCCGCGCCATATATCTTTATGCTTTTACTTCTTGTTCAACCGCTCGTTAAATTCGTCCAAGCCCTTCTCGACGAACTCTTTCTGGTAGGGCGCAAGGTAATACAATAACCCCAACAGTTCGCCCACATGAGTTAACTCCTCGTCCCGAATGTTCTTCCACGTCTGCTTTGCTATCTCGATATTGGTCTTATGTAAATGCTCGTCGTACTGAATAATCGCGTCTATCTCTCCGACCAAATCGCGCCGCGCGTTCTGCAAGGTTTCAAAAGTTTCCGCGTTCCCCTGATTTGAGTTTCTTCCGTTCGGGCTTCCGCCCATGTAGTTGCCGTTTTGATTATTATAATTGAACATAATGCACCTCTTCCCCCAGTGTATTCTTTACCGGCGAAAAGAGTTCCTGTGCATAAGCTACTACTTATTTTTTAGATTACCCAACGCTTCGGCATTGTTTGATATAATCATACCGACAGTTTTGCAATTATCCATCTCCGAGCAGTTCCCGCAAGTTTCATACGACTTGCCGAGCGCACATTGCCTTATAGGACACAAACTATCGCAAAAAGGCGTTTTTACTCCGTCCGCGCGGCAACCCTCGCAATTAATGATTTCGGCGGTAATTTCAACGCCGTTCATTTCACTCCAAAGTTTTGCAACCTTTTCTCTCAACGCATTATCGTTGTTGAGCGTAGCCGTCCGCGCGTCACACTTCTCGCAATCGAGCCCGCAATATGCTATAAGTTTTTTCATTGGTAATCTCCCTCTATTTTAGATGTACTTTTCTATTTTGCTCTGCTCGTATACTTGTTTGCCGATTATGGTTATCGCCTTTTGAGGACAGTTGGAGAAACAGCGGTAACACATTGTGCACTTGCCGTTGAACGTAACCTTGCCATCCTCCACGTGGATATTTTTCATCGGGCAGACCGAAGCGCACAGACCGCAGGCAACGCACTTGTTTCCGTCTGCCTTTACTCCGTCATAGTACTTTTTGGTTTTATTGAGGAAATACAATCTCTGTCCGAACAGTCCCGCAATATGATAGAAAAAGCCCAAGCCCTTTTTCGGATATTTTCCGCGCTTGATTTTGTTGACCGCTTTAACGATTTTGTCATCCGCTTGTTTAATCAGTACACGGTTTTTATCGAGTGGCTTTTTCAGTAGCTTGACGTCGCCGATACAGTCGGGCATTTTCAGATGCAGACCGCCGACAACCTTTGCTCCGTACTTTTTAAACAGCCTTGCCGAACAACCCGTGCCGTCGCCGCTGAATAAGCCCATAGTTGCAATAATAAAAACGCGTTTGCCACGCCATATGTCGGCGTTATTGCAAATATAGTCCCTGACGATTTTCGGCAGATTGGAATAGTACACGGGATAAGCAAAAACAATTTCGTCCGCATTTTTGACCGCCTCCGTTACCGCAGGGTCTTCTATCGGCAGAGCCTGCGCTTCCCCGTCAAGAGCTTTCAAAAACTTTTCTATACAGTATTTCGTATTGCCCGTTCCGCTGAAATAAACGCCAACCATAAAAATCCTCTCGACAATTATAGCATTTCTGCCGCCTATAAGCAAGTAAGAAAAATTTACTCTTGCTAAAAGATAGCTGTTGTGTTATTATTTTATTATGACTTATTTTGAAGTTCAGCAAATTGCAAAGCATACTATGGACTTTATTAAAACTCAGATAAGGGTCGGTATGAGCTTGCAGGAATTAATACAACTTGCCGAAAGTAAAATGCTCGCTCTCGGCGCTACCTCTTTCTGGTACTGGGATATTGGCGCATTCGTATTTTCAGGTGATGAAACGGCATTGTCGGTGTCGGGCAAGCACTACAAAACCGCTGACAGAAACATAAAAGAAACCGATATTATAACGGTCGATTTAAGTCCGCAGTGCGGTAACGTCTGGGGCGACTACGCCAGAACGATTATCATTGAGAACGGCGCTGTTGTAAACGATATAAATAAAGTAAGCAATACCGAATGGAAAAACGGCTTACTTATGGAATATAAATTACACGCTGAATTGCTTTCGTTTGCCAAGCCCGAAACGACCTTTGAAGAGTTGTACTTACATATTAACGAATTTATTACTGCTAACGGCTATATAAATTTAGATTTTATGGGCAACTTAGGGCACTCGATTGTAACGCATAAGGACGAAAGAATTTATATAGAAAAAGGAAACACGGTACCTCTCGGAAGCGTTAAATATTTCACGTTTGAACCGCATATCGCAGTTAAAGGCAGTAAGTACGGTTTCAAAAAAGAAAACATTTATTATTTTGAAAATAGCAAGTTGGTAGAATTATAATGGATATAAATTTAGTAAAAGCGACTGTAAGCGACGCGAAAGAGATATGGGAAATGCAAAAGATAGCGTTTGCGGAGTTGCTAAATAAATATCAGGACTTTGACACAAGCCCCGGCAACGAGCCTTTGGAAAAGGTTATATTGCGATTGAAGCAACCGTTTACCTATTTCTATTTTATTGTATTGAACGGTAAGAAAATCGGGGCTGTAAGAGTAGTCGATAAAAAATCAGAAGGGGAAGTTAAGCGTATTTCGCCGATATTTATACTGCCCGAATACCGAGATAACGGTTATGCGCAAGAGGCTATTTTGTTAGTTGAAGAAATACACGGTGACCGCGGCTGGGAATTGGATACGATTTTGCAGGAACCGGCTAATTGTCACCTATACGAAAAAATGGGTTATCAAAAAACCGATAGAATTAAAAGAGTATGTTATTGAAAGTAGTGCAGAAATTAAAAAGCAAGCCGACAACTTATATACCG
>CAYMUQ010000039.1:0-10746 GCA_964393805.1 uncultured Clostridia bacterium | reverse complement strand
GAGTATAGGTTGATTGATAAACGACATACAGCCGACAACGTTCCAACCGCCGTTGGAATTAAGCGAACGCTTATGATAGCCGCGTTCGGTTTTGTAATAATCGTAGTAATCCTTTACAAAGAACGGCGCGTCTGCGGGAAGCTGGTCTGCCACCCCTCCGCCGAGAGTATAACTTCCGCTCTTATAGTCGTCCGTCCTCTGCGCATTCATTGCTTTCTTCTTTTCGTATCTTGCATCTGCGGAATTTTCGGAATCGAAATAACCGTATGCATTTACTCTCGTCATATCGTACATAGTCGAAGCAACAGTCGCCTTAATGCGCGTATCCAAAGCCGCCGCATTGATAGCCAGACCGCCCCAACCGCAGATACCGATAATTCCTATCTTATCGGCGTCAACGTTATCCTGAACGGAAAGGAAATCTACCGCGGCCTGGAAATCTTCCGTATTGATATCGGGAGACGCCATATATCTCGGTTCTCCCCCGCTCTCACCCGTAAACGAAGGGTCGAACGCTATGGTAAGAAAACCGCGTTCCGCCAGAGTCTGAGCGTAAAGCCCCGCCGCCTGTTCCTTAACTGCACCGAAAGGACCGCAAACGGCAATAGCCGCCAACTTGTCTTCCGCGTTCTTCGGTATATACATATCCGCCGCAAGCGTAATGCCGTAGCGGTTATGAAAAGTTACTTTTTTATGATTGACCTTTGTGCTTTTAGGGAAAGTCTTATCCCACTCTGCCGTAAGTTTTAAGTTCTCCATAATATTTGCTCCTTATCAAGGTTATGTAATTATGCATTTTAATTATAAAAGATTTTTCTTATTATAACAAATACTTATTTTCTATTGCTTATCATATTTGACGGGAATGATAACATTTGTTATAATTTATATATGGAATTGAGAGTTTTAAGGTATTTTATAGAAGTTGCAAGAGAACAAAACATAACTGCGGCGGCAGAGCGGTTACACGTTACTCAGCCGACATTATCAAAACAGCTTACCGATTTGGAAAACGAACTCGGAAAGCAGCTTTTTGTCCGCGGCAAGCGCAAGACTACGCTTACCGACGACGGTATGTTTTTATTCCGCAGAGCGCAGGAAATAGTCGATTTGGCAGATAAAACGCAATCGGCTTTTCATCCGTCGGAAGATATTATCACGGGTGACATTTACATAGGGTGCGGCGAAACGGAAGGTATGTCGGTTATCATCGATATTATAAAAAGGATAACCGAGCGGCACCCGGACGTACGGGTTCATTTATACAGCGGCAACGACGAGGACGTTTCGGAAAGGCTTGATAAAGGACTGGTAGATTTCGGATTATTCGTAGGCAGAACAAATCTTGAAAAGTACGACTATATTCAGTTGCCCGTATCCGATACTTGGGGACTATTGATGCGGGGCGATTGTCCGCTGGCTCAAAATGAAACAGTAAAACCCGAAGATATGAAAAAAGTACCTGTCCTTTGTTCAAGACAGGCACTTCACTCAAACGAATTTTCAGGGTGGCTCGGATATGACTTTTCAAAACTTAACATACTTTCCACGCATAATCTCGCTTACAATGCCTCTCTTATGGTAAAAGCGGGCTTAGGCTGTGCGCTTACAATAGAAAATCTTATCAACACAAACGGGACGGATTTAACTTTCCGCAGATTAGAGCCGATAATGAAAGCCGATTTATTTATTGCGTGGAAAAAGTATCAGGTGTTTTCCAAAGCAAGCGAGTTGTTTTTGAGCCTTATACAAAAAACTTCATAAATTATTAGCCACCGTTATATATTCAGCAAACAAACCTTTTAAAAAGTTCGAGTATAACTTTATCGGGCATTTGCTTTTTTATCAATTATTACGCGCATAAGTTTCGTAAAGGTAATTGTTTTTCTCTAAGAAAATTTCGGAAATCTCTTCCTCGGTCTTGCCGTCCGACAAAAGCTTATTTATATACAGCGGACTGTCAACTACGAACTTGTTTTTCTTTTTCGAATAGTGTACGCTGTACACGGGCAAATCTCTCGCAGTGCGCTTATTATACATTTTCGAGAGCTCTATAAAGCCGTTATTGAAAGCCGTAATCTTGTCTTCATAGCCGTCCGAAGAATCTTCGGGGAAGATGACTATGCTTAGTCCCGCATTCAGTACGGCGATAGAACTGCGCATCGTCTTAATGAGCCGAACGTCCGTGTAAGTGCCGATTAACCCCGTAGAGGTGTACAGCCACCTGGAAATTATCGCAAAGAGGGTTGCGACGATAAACGCGCGCACCTTGCCCCAATGCAGTTTCTGCCTGTAAAAGACGTGGTAGAGATAGTTCCACCTTTCTTTATATTTACCGCACATTTCGTGCGCACCCCAGGGAGACGAACGCACGGGGAAATACAGCTCGAATATAAGCGGTCCGCGCGCGCCGCAATGGTTCATAATATATATGGCGTTTTTCGAGAGCTCCCCCTCCGTCAGTTTGACGAGCTTGGGCTTGCGTAAAAAAATTTTAAGAAAGCCCCTTAAAAGATGGAAGGCAAACGAACGCTTGCGTTTAACTTTATATTCATTGGTCCTTTTCGGCATTTTCAAATCTACCTTGTAACCGTTCCTTACGGAGTTAAATCTACATATTTTATTTTATGTTTCTTCATTGCCGGTCATTAACGGTACAAATAATATAATACCACGAACGCCGACTTTTTTCAACAAATTCAGACCTTTTCCGCGCTCCTTGCAAGTGAAATAATTGTGAAAACGAAAACAGTGCAAAAGCGCCCCGAGCTTGAAAACAAGCTCGGGGCGCTTTAATTATAATTTTACTCGTCCCAGTGTATTGCGGACACGGGGCAGTCGTAAATAGCCTTCTGCACGTCGTCCTTTTTCTCCTCGGAAAACTCCTGATACGCCTCGGCGAACCCGTCCGCTTTCAGACGGAAAACCTCGGGTACGTTCTCCGCGCACAACCCGCAACCAACGCAGGTCTCGTCTACTTTAGCTCTCATATATTACCTCCTCAATTTTAAAAACAGCGTTTTTTGCGTTGCTTTTTACACTCCTTCATTTCGCCGCAGGCGTAGCACACCTCGTTTTTGAGCGTCTTGCCTTCGAAGAAATCGCTTATGTTTTCAATGGTAGTCGTCGCTATCTCTGTCAGCGCCTCTTCGGTAAGAAACGCCTGATGCGAAGTGACTATGACGTTGGGCATAGATAGAAGTCTTGCAAGTATATCGTCGTTTAGAATATGACCCGACTTGTCCTCGAAAAACAGGTCGGACTCCTCCTCGTACACGTCCAGACACGCCGCGCCCACCTTCTTGGCTTTAACGGCTTCTAAAAGCGCCTCCGCGTCGATAAGTCCGCCGCGCGAAGTGTTTAAAATAATGATGCCCTTTTTCATCTTGTCTATCGCCTGCTCGTTAATCATATGCAGGTTTTCACTGCTCAGCGGACAGTGCAAAGATATGACGTCGCTCTTCTTGTAAAGCTCGTCCAAAGAGACGAACTCCGCGTCGACGTCGTCCTTCGGCGCTCTGTCGTAGGCGAGCACCTTCATTCCGAGCCCGTTGAGTATTTTTATAAAAGCCGTACCTATTTTGCCGCAACCGACGACACCCGCCGTTTTGCCGTGAAGGTTAAAACCCTCCAAACCCGCGATGCTGAAATTGAAATCCCGCGTTCTGTTGTACGCCTTGTGTATTCGGCGCACCGAGGTCATAAGCAATGCGGCGGTGTGCTCGGCAACCGCTTCGGGCGAATATGCGGGCACGCGGACAATGTGAATTTTGCCGTACGCCGCCTTTACGTCCACGTTGTTATAGCCCGCACAGCGCAGAGCAATAAGCTTTACTTTGTATGAGTGAAGCTTTTCGATGACCTTTGCGTTCAGACTGTCGTTGACGAAAACTATAACCGCGTCGAACCCGCGGGCAAGAGATACGGTACGCTCTTCGAGCTTTACGGAAAAACAGGTAATATCTATTTGCTCCGACCGACAGCGCGCGAACGCCTCTTCGTCGTACGACCTTGCGTCGAACATAGCCGCTTTAATCATAATTCACCCCCGTAATATTTTCTGCACTTTTAAAATGAGTATGCAAAATTTCGGGCAAGATTAAAGCCGCGGCTTGCAAAAGCCGCGGCTCAATAAATTTAATTCCGTTTTTTTAACTTGCAATATTGTCCTGCAATGTCTTAATAAAGTTTTCACTGCTGACGGGTCGGGAATAATAGTAGCCCTGGAAGTAATCGCACCCCATATTTGCAAGCATATTCGCCTGCGCCGCCGTCTCTACGCCCTCCGCCACTATGTCCATATTCATATCCTTAATCATACTGATAGTGTGCTTTAAAAGGCTCATTGACTTCTCGCTGTCCGAAGCCGCCCAAACCATTGATTTATCGAGCTTGATAAGCTTGAACGGATATTTCATCATAGTAACCGTATTTGAAAAACCCGTACCGTAATCGTCCAAGGCAAAGGGCATACCCTTTTCAATGAGTTTATTCATATTGGTTATCAGCGTATCCTCGGAAGCTACCGCCGCACTCTCGGTCATTTCAAGGGTTATCATACCGTAGTCGAGACCGTACTCATTCATTATGTTTGTCAATACTTCGCTCAAGCTTTCCTGCATACACTGCACTACCGAAAGATTGACGTGTACGCTCTCTATACCCATTCCCCGAAGCTTGCGCTCGCTTATAAATCGGCATACGTCGCGGAAAACGAATTCGCCTATATCTAAAATCAAGCCGTTTTTCTCGGCAAGCGGTATAAACTCGTCGGGACCTACGAAGCCCAAGCCCGTGTCCTTCATTCGTATCAACGCCTCCGCGGAAGTCAGCCGCTTTTGCCTGACCGAATAAATCGGCTGGTAGTACATCTCGAAACCGCCGTCTTTAAGCGCCTGACGCATAGCCTGCAAAATGAGCGTTTCTCGCTGTCCCTTTTCAAGTATCTCCTTACGGGCTATTATCGTTTCGTTGTGCTCGGTTATGCTCTTTTCGTCAAGGCATATGTCCATTATGCTTAAAACGTCCTTGCTCTGCGCCGCAACCTCGGGGCACTGAATAAGGCAGGTATTGACCGCAAGAGAAATCTTTGCGCCGTTTGAAGAGAACGGCTGTGAAAAGCGGCCGTAGATTTTATCCGCTAAGTTTTTGCCGTCTTCTCCTTCGTTTAATAGTATTGCGTACTTTGTCTGCGAGATGACGAAGACGCGCTTCTTGCCCGCCTCGCGAATGAGAAACTGTACGATTTCTCTTAAAATTTCACTTTCGCTCTCTTCGCCCAGAGTGTCGCCTATATAGCGCAGTCCGTTTATACGCACGCCCAGCACGCCGAAATTTTTGCCCCTTATAACGTTACCCGTGAAAACGGCGTCGAACGCAAGTCCGTTAAACGCCCCCTGCCGTTTGTCTATGTAATCCTGCGGGTTTTGCAGGGACATATATATGAGCATAACGGCTATGGTCATTGCAAACTGCTGAATGAGAAGTTCTGGTATAATCATCTGAATTATAATACCGATTACGCAGATTGCAACGTACAGGTAAATGGTTATTTCCTGTATACGCGTGAAAACTTTTCTTCTTATGACGACGTAGATAAGAGAGCCGAAAATGTACGCGAAAGTGATTGCATACTGTGCGTACAGCAGAGGGCCGTGCAAGTATTCTCTGCTTTCGTTAAACCAGATTATGCCCGCTCCGTTTATGAAGGGCGAAATGAGTACGAAGAGAATTTGCAGGGCAAACGGCGCGAGCACCGCACCGTATACCCACCTTTTAATTACTTTTTTGTTCCTGACAACCGACAGTATGAAAAAAAGATAAATTACGGGATTTGCAACCAGCGCGGTCAAATACAGCATTTGCGGCAGGTAGCACAGCCAGAGGGGAATTTGCTTTACGTATTTAAGCGCTTCCGCGCTGACGATATCGAGTATGACGGTAAAAAGCGCAACGGACATAAAGGCTATAAAAAACGACGACGAGCGCGTTCTTATAGTCTGCCTATAGAAAAAGCTGAACATTACGGCAGCTATTACGAATATACCGGCATAATCGAAATATAAAATGTACTTCATAAGGTTACTACTTTATTATACACTAAAATTTATTTGAGCGCAATAGAAAACCGCAGTTAAGAAACTGCGGCTTTTTTATTATCTCTCCAATTTACCGTATTCTTCGTCGGTGACGGGCTCGCACCACTCGGTCTTGCCGTTTACTGCGGGCACTTCTATTGCCAAATGCTGAAATACGCTGTCCTTTGCCGCGCCGTGCCAGTGTTTGACGTTTGCGGGGATATTGACGGCGTCGCCCGCCTTTAACGCGCGGGGAGCTTTACCCCACTCCTGATACCAGCCCTTGCCCGCGGTGACGAGTAAAATCTGTCCGCCTCCTTTATCGGCGCGGTGTACGTGCCAGTTGTTGCGGCACGCGGGTTCGAAGGTTACGTTGCCGATTACCACCTGCTCGGTCGAGAGCATATTCAGATAGCTCTGCCCTATAAAGTATTTTGCATACGCGTCGTTCTTTTCGCCGACGGGGAACGCGCTCAAATTTTCCTTATCCATAAAAACTCCTTTTATAGAATTATAACACAAAGTCCGTACTTCCCGCAAGCTCTATTTTTATAATATTTGTCCGATAACTTTACCGATGTCTTCATTGATACAAATAGATTGTTTTGCTATTTGCTCTGGGCAGATTGCTTCACCGTAGTTTATGCAAACGTAGGTCGCTTTCGGGTTTTGATTTGTAAACCGCCAGAACGGATATTTGATAATAACGGGCGTATTGCCGCCGACGCCGAGTTCGAGCAAGAGTAACCGACCGTCTTTAACTCTGCCGACGAACTCTTCATACCTTTCGCAAGCGGCGCTCCACCCCTCGTCCTGCACGAAGCTATCGTCGCAACGCAGGTTCATAGTCATAGGCTTGCCGCATACGGGGCAATGCGGAATAAGCTCCGACGGGATTTTCATATCCCTTTGCTCGGCTACCATACGGCGGACGATTTCTTCGTTGTCGTACGTCTTATTATGGCAGGGCACGGAACACTGAAATAAGCCGTAATCGCCCTGCGTATAGAAAAGCCGCCGTTTGTCAAATCCCGCTTTCTGAAAACAATGGTCGACGTTGGTCGTAATTACAAAATAGTCTTTATTTTTTACAAGCTCGTAAAGCTCGTTATAAACGGGCTTCGGCGGCTCCGTATAGCGGTTATAAAAAACTTGTCTCGACCACCACGCCCAATACTCCTCAGGCGTTTCATAGGGGTAAAAGCCGCCCGAATACATATCGTTAATTTTATATTTTTCGCTGAAGTCGGCAAAGTATTTGAAAAACCTCGCTCCGCCGTAAGTCAGCCCTGCGGAAGTCGAAAGTCCCGCACCCGCACCGATTAAAACGGCGCCTGCGTTTTCAATCGCCGTCTTTAACCTATTTATTTGCTCCGAGAAGTTTTGCGTAGATTGCATAATCGCACTCCTTGAACACGTTGAAAATTACTTTGATTTTGCTTTGCGTTTGCCGCTTATATTGCATAACGGTTTGTATAGCTATCTGTGCGGCGCGCTCGTTCGGAAAATGAAATTCGCCCGTCGAGATACAGCAAAACGCTATGCTTTTTAAACCGTTTTTATCCGCGAGGGTAAGACACGAACGGTAACAGTCTGCAAGCTGTTCTTCGTGCAGTTTTGTAAGCTCGCCGTGGACAATCGGACCGACGGTGTGAAGAATATGCCTGCACGGAAGGTTATAAGCTTTCGTAATTTTTGCCTTACCAGTCGCCTCTTCCCTGCCCTGCGCTCTCATAATTTCGGCACACTCCTGCCGAAGCTGAACGCCTGCAAAAGTATGAATGGCGTTATCTATACAGCCGTGATTAGGGCAGAAGCACCCGAGCATTTGTGAGTTTGCGGCGTTGACTATCCCGTCGCATTTAAGCGTCGTTATATCGCCTTGCCAAAGGTATATATCGGGGATAACGGGCGTAAGGTCGGCAATATAAGTTATGCCTTTGAGCTTTAACTCCGATTGCAGGTATTCGTCCTGTATTTGCAAAAACTCTTTGCTAATCGGATCTGGCATACGCACGTTTACGAGCGCACGGAAATAGCGGCGCTTGTTTTCTTCCGTCAAAACGGGAACAGGTTCGCCCCGTTCGTCACTCAATATTTCTATCAGTCTGTCTATTATCTTCATCAAAATAAACTCGTTTGTTTCTTTATAAAACTTTCTTGCTTTGCTTCGGATATTTTATCGCCATTCTGATTGTTGCCAATGAGGAACGGCGAATTCGGATTGTGCAGGCGCATATTCTTTAAAACGAGCTCTTTGTCCATATTTGCATAACAGTATTTACACAAATGCCCGCAAGTATCGTACGCGCCTATATCTTTGCCGAGCAAACAGTTGCAAACGCCTCGCTGACTTTTTCTCTCGTGAATATATAACTTTTCTCCGATTGCGCGTTCGATAACTTCTTTGGTCTGACAGCCGCTTACGTCAATTCCGTATTCGGCAAGATGAGTTCCCTCGCAACAACTGCGGATAGTAATGCCGTTTTCTTTGGCTATTTCGGCTAACCGTTTACCGAGTATCTTTTGTTCTTCAATATCAGGCGGATAAATGCCGGGGGCGTTTCGTTGTACTTTTTTGTATAAATCGAGAAAGCTCAGAACGCAACTGTCGGTAAAACCGTTCAATGCAACCGCCAACTTCTCAAACTCTTCAACGTGCCGTTCGAAATTAAATCCGTTACCGTAAAATACGGGGTCGTACCGCCAGCCTATCGCCTTCTTGCCTACACGCGACGATATTGTTTTGAACGCTTCGATAATCTTCGATTTGTCGGGTACGTTCGGCTCAACGTCTTTGCCGTACGGCGTTATCGTTATAAACCAAAACTGTCTGTATGCGTTCAGTTCGTCCAAGTGCGGAATAAGCGGTATCGGGTTTTTGGTACAAAACGCAATGCAATCCACCACTTCGGGCGAAAGGCTGTACTTTGTAACCTGATTAGGATAATACGGATTACGCACGTAGACGAAGCCTTCGCGAATTCTATTAAGAAACCATTTCGAGTAGAACGCAGGTATATCCGTTCTCATTCCGGTAGATATAATCATAATGTTTAACCAATTATTTTGCTTCTATTCTGTTGTATAGGTTTTGCGTGAGGCTGTTCGCCGTCGATATAACCCAAAATTACAAAACAGCGCGCAATATAGTTTTCGGGAACGCCCCACTCTTTCAAAAGAGTATTACCGTAATCATTATCGAAAGTTTCTTCGCCGCGGGCGATTATGCAGGAAGATATACCGAGCTCGGTTGCCTGTAATACCATATTCTCGGCGGCGCAAAAAGCGTCGGGTATACTGTACAAAAAGTTCTTTTGTGCAAACACGACACAGACTGACGGTGCGCCGTAAAAGCCGCTTTTTATATTCGGGTTATCAATGATACTCGGCTGTTCTTTCGAAACGTAAGAGCCTTCGAGCCTGCCCCTGTCAAAACGGGCAAGATTGAGTTTGCCGACTGCTTCCGTAAGTTCTTTATTGTGAATACCAAAGATAACCGTTCCCTGCCTGCCGCCCGCGTTCGGAGCGCATAAGCCCGCTTCGATTATCTTTTCCAAATGTTCTTTTGGTATTTGCTCGTCCGTATATTTTCGGATAGAGCGGCGTTTTTTGATGATATCTAAAAGTTCCATAACTGTTTCCTTTTCGTTTGATTTGCGAATAGCTTGATTTCGGCAATGCAATTAAGATACGTAGGTAAAGCGTTACGCTTTCCAACATTGAGGGTCGGCGTCGTACATATTGTGAGTGTAGCCGTAGGTAACCGACGGACAACCGCGGCAAATATTTTTCAGTTCGCAATTACTGCATTTCGTAAACTTATCGTACTGTCTGTAAGCGTTCATATTGTCGCTGTTCCACACTTCGTACAGATTGTTATCGTTTACGTTGCCGACTTTACTTTCCATACGGCGGCAGGCGTATATATCGCCGTTAGGCAAAATCGTGATATGATTTCTGCCGCAGTTGCAACCGTCGGTTATTTTATCGCAATCGGGCAATTTCAGCAAGCCCTTTTCGTATAGGAACAAACTCCACAAATGGTCTTTTAACTGAAACGTAGTCTTTGAGTTTTTATGCTGTTCGTACTTTTCCCAACAGGTTTGTAAAAACTCTTTATATTCAAGGGGCGGAATATGAATGTCCTCATCATAGGCTTTTTCAACGCTTGTCGGACAATATCTTCCTACGGCGAATACGTCAACGCCGAGCTCGTCCGCAAGGTCTATAAGCGCTGGTATTTCGTGCATATTCGTCTTGGATACCGTACTCATAACGGCGCACCACATACCCGAACGCTCTATAGTTTCTATTGCTTCGAGCGTAGTTTTAAAAGAGCCTTTTTTGCGGAACTTATCGTGCGTTTTTTCCAAACCGTCCAAAGACAATTGATACTTTACGCAACCGCAATCTTGCATACGCTTACAGACTTCGTCGGTTAAATGGAACGGATTGCCCATAATGCAGAAGCGTGTTCCGTCTGACTTGAATATTTCTAAAAGCTCCCAAAAATTCGGGTGCAATATTGGGTCGCCGCCCGTCAGATATATATATGGCGTCCTTTCTAATTTCTCGCAAAAGTCTTTGATTTGCGCGTACGTTCTTTTCAGTTCGTCAAGCGGCGTCGTTACAAGGCACGGGTGTCCTTCCGAAAAGATATAACAAT
>CAYMUQ010000038.1:0-10926 GCA_964393805.1 uncultured Clostridia bacterium | reverse complement strand
GAATATTTGGATAGCTTTCCGAAATTAAAGAAATGGATAAATGAGTGCATATGCTGTCATAGACAAGGTTATAAGCCTGATATGCCTGAACAAATATCTGTTGTAGAAGGGTCATTACATGGTTATATGATTAAAAAATATTACTCACCATTATCTCTTGATGAAAACGAATATTGTGAAATATGTGCAAATTTAATGAATAAGTGAATATTATTAATGACGGTGAATTTCAATTTAGCAGAGGAAGAGGATGAAAAAAGTTAAGATAACCGTTATGAAAACGGCGTGTTACAAGGATTTAATCGAAAAATATGAAAATCCTATTTCTCACGCCTGCGATATGAGAGTGGGGCAAGTATTTATTGTTAACGGCTGGGAAAAGCCGAAAGGGTTTTGCGACAGCGCCTGGGAAAGTATATCCGCTTTTGTAATGACGCTTGCTCACGGCGGCGAGGACTTTTATGACGGTTGGATGAAAAATAAGAAGTCGGCAATGATTTCCTGCAACGACGGTTTCCGTCCCGTAAGTTTTTTGCTTGAAGCGACGGATATGGAAGCAGATTGATAAATTGCATTTGTTTTATTTAAAACACCCGACAGCGAACGCTGTCGGGTGTTTTTACAAGTCAGTGCAAAGTGCAAATCGCGGTACAGCCGAAATTATATTTGCAAAAGGCTTTTGTTTTTGATATGCTTTTTATATGAAATGCAAGCTGAGCAAAAAGTCAAAAATAATTATAGGCGTTCTGACGCCCGTAACCGCCTTGATTTTGGCGTTTCTTATATTGTGCATCGTAACTATGAGTACGTATTCGCCTGCATTTTTGGGCAGAGTTCTCACACATTGGGATTCTCGAGTAACCGATTATAAAATCTTCCCCGAAAGAGTAGTACAAAAAAGCGGCCAACCTTTTACCTATAACAAAAATATAAATTCTGCGCTTGAAGATATAAAGGTAAATTACTCAAACAAACAAAGCACTTTAAACAAATTTGTTGAAAATACCGACACGACTTCGTTTATAATCGTAAAAAACGACCAAATCGTCTACGAGCAATATGCAAACGGCTATAATGAAAACTCGGTAAACACCTCGTTTTCGATGGCAAAGTCGGTCGTTTCTCTTCTTATTGGCAAAGCGGTGGAGGACGGCTATATTGAAAGCGTCAAAGAGCCTATAAAAAATTATATTTATGAATTTGAAAACAAAGGGATAGGGGAAACGACTATCGAAGACCTGTTGCTAATGCGCTCCGATATAGTCTACGACGAGGACAAGTTTTTATGGTTCGGGGACGACAGCCTTACTTATTGGCACGACAATTTAAGAGAACTTGCTTTGTCGCATACCGAAGTGACTAAAAAGTATAACGGTAAATTTCACTATAACAATTATCACCCGTTATTGCTCGGCATTATATTGGAGCGCAGTACGGGCGTAAACGT
Organism: uncultured Clostridia bacterium; assembly: GCA_964393805.1. Taxonomy (GTDB): domain Bacteria; phylum Bacillota; class Clostridia; order Christensenellales; family Borkfalkiaceae; genus Coproplasma. The sequence goes on along the minus strand of CAYMUQ010000038.1, from coordinate 9,479 downwards.
TTCCCGGTTTTTCGAGCGTGAGATATGGCAGAAGATAGGTGCGGAGTACGATGCGTCCTGGAGCTTGGATAGTAGCAAATCGGGCTTTGAAAAGATGGAAAGCGGAATAAATTTCCGTGCCGTCGATTTTATTAAAATAGGCAGTATGGTACTGCACGGCGGTTTCTGGAACGGAACGCAGGTTATAAACGCCGACTGGCTTGAATTATCAACGTTGAGCAGTTTTCCGTTAGACGAAAAGGAATACGAAAACTCGTTTTTGTCGGGTAAAAATATAGGCTATAAATATATGTGGTACAGCACGCCGTCCGAGCAGTCGGGCTATGATATAGTAGCGTGGGGCAAGTCCGACCAGATACTGTATATCTCGCCTGCGAACGATATGGTAGCCTTACGCACGGGCAAAACTGACGGCGGCGTATTAAATTGGGTGGAAACGATTAAAGGAATAATTACAAATATAAATAATATTTGAAATATGAAATAAACCGAATGAAGGTTTTCAAATGGTCACGCGGCGGGCGCATAAATGCGCCCGCCGCACATTATTTGTCAAATAAAGCCGATACCTTGACATAATGCTAAAAATCCGTTAAAATGAAGGTATAGAGTGTATAGTTAAATGTCCGATAACGCTAAAATAAAAGTTAAAAAATACAATTTTTCCAGACCGCCGAAGAGGGCTAACCTGTTTTTGATGTGGATTGCGCGTATGATTGCGCATTCTCAGCTCAAAGGTTTCAACCTTAAAATCGACAAGGTTAATATGGAGGGGTTAAAACCGCCCTATCTTTTGCTCGGTTCGCACGCAAGCGAGATGGATTTCTGCGTTATGTATAACGCAATTCTTCCGTATAAGAGGGCGAACAACGTCGTAGCCATTGACGCTATACGCGACCACGGCGACTGGCTTATGCGGTCTTTGGGCTGTATCTGCAAGCGTAAGTTCATAAGAGATTTACCCCTTGTCCGCAACATAAAACACTGTTTAAAAAAATACGGCGATATCGTCTGTATGTATCCCGAAGCGCGGTACTCGCTCGACGGTTGCAGGTCGTACATACCGCCCGCGGTGGGTAAGCTTGCAAAGCTTCTTGCAATACCCGTGGTAACGCTTAAAATGGACGGCAACTTCATAATCGGTCCGCAGTGGAACAAAACCAGACAAGTTCTTCCCCTGCACGCCGAAATAAAGCAGATAGTTACCGCCGAAGAGGTGACCGAGCTGACCGCCGCCGAAATAAACGACCGCATATTGAAAAATCTCGAACACGACGACTTTGCTTATCAGCGCGATAACAACATTTTAAACAAATATCCCAAGCGCGCGGAGGGACTGCACAATCTTTTGTACCGTTGCCCGCACTGCAATACTGAGTTCGAAACCTACTCCGAAGGCACTAAGCTCTGGTGCGCCAAGTGCGGTAAAGAATGGAATATGGAGGAGAACGGTCAACTTACCGCAGTAGAGGGCGAAACTTATTTTTCGCATATCCCCGACTGGTTCAACTGGCAAAGAAAACTCGTAAGGGAAGAGGTCAGAAGCGGCAAATATCTTTTCGACGAAGAGGTGGAAGTCCATACGCTTCCAAGCACCAAAAGGTTTTACTCCCACGGCAGAGGCAGACTTACCCAGACTGCGGAAAAGACGGTCTTGACCTGTACCGCCTACGGCGAACCGACCGAGGTCGAGTGGAAAGCCGCGGAACTTGAAAGCGCGCATATCGAATACGACTATCCGTTCGAAAAGAAAAAATACAAAAACAATATCTTCGGTGACTGTATCGATTTGTCGGTAGAGGACGAAAGTTATTGGCTGCACCCCGTAAACAAGAGAACCCAAATTACGAAATTTTCGCTTGCGACCGAAGAGATACACTCTCTCGCGCTCGAAAAACTCAAATCGTAAAAATGAATATTTTCAAATCTATTCTCGACGCACTGTTTCCCGAAAATTTTACCTGCGAAATCTGCGGTAAGGAAGTTTTCGACGGACAGCGGCTTTGCGGTGACTGCAAAGCTACGGTGACTTTCAACGACGAAAAGACCTGTCCGAAGTGCGGAAGAAAGACGAATTTGGGCGAGCTTTGTATGGAATGCAAGTACAAAGCTCCGTTGTACGATAAAGCGGTTTCCGCATTGGTCTACGACGGCGGAGCGAAAAAGCTCGTAATCGATTTTAAAAACAGCAAGCCGTATTTAAAGGAGTATTTCGCGGATTTACTTAAAGACAAGTGCGCAAAATTTTCGGACGCGGACGGAATAGTTGCCGTTCCTATGACGGAAAAGTCAAGGCGCAAGCGCGGCTATAATCAGTCGGAATTGCTTGCAAAGGCGCTGTCAAAGAAACTCGGCGTTCCGTTTATAAAACGCGCGATTGAGAAAATTAAACAGACTGAATGGCAGAAATCTCTATCGAAGAGCGAGAGGGAGCAGAACTTAAAGGGCTGTTTCAAAGCCGACCGCAATCTGGTCGCAGGCAAAAACCTTATCGTGGTGGACGACGTAATGACTACGGGAGCAACCGCCGACGCGATTTGCCAAGAACTTAAAAAGCGCGGTGCGGCAAAGGTGTATTTCGCCGCCGTCGCATCGGTAAAATACGAAGAAATATATTAATATATTGCAAAGGTTGCGCCCCGCTTAACTAAAAGTTAAGCGGGGCGCAAACAATTAGGCGCAAATCCAATATAAATTTCCTTATTAAGGTGTGCGTCATACGCTTGCCAAATAAAGTAGATAATGATAAAATAAAAAAGCGGTCTGCCATAAACGGCAGGGCGTTCGACACAAAAGGAGAAGTTAAAGATGAGCGGTTTTTTCGGGGTAGCTTCTAAGGAAGATTGCGTATTCGACTTGTTTTTCGGCGTGGACTATCACTCGCACCTTGGCACGCGCCGTGCGGGACTTGCGGTTTACAGTGAAGAACTCGGGTTTGACAGGTCTATTCACAGCATAGAAAACGCACCCTTCAGAACCAAATTTTTAAATGACTTCAACGCAATGAAGGGCAATCTCGGTATAGGCTGTATATCCGATTACCAGGCTCAGCCCATACTCGTCCGTTCGCATCACGGAACCTACGCGATAACCACCGTCGGCAAGATAAACAACGTCGACAAAATAATGGAAGAAGTCATCGACAAGCGCACGCATTTCTTTGAAATGCACAACGGCGAAATCAACAATACCGAGCTTGTCGCGGCTATTATAAATCAGAAAGACAATTTCATAGACGGAATACGCTATGCGCAGGAGATAGTGGAAGGGTCTTTAAGTATGCTTATTTTAACGCCCGTCGGACTGTACGCGGCGCGCGATAAACTCGGCAGAACGCCCGTTGTCATAGGTAAAAAGGAGGGAGCTTACTGCGTAAGCTTCGAGAGCTTTGCGTATCTCAACCTCGGCTATACCGACTTAAAAGAACTCGGACCCGGCGAAATCGACGTAATAACTGCGGACGGCGTAAAGACGCTCGTCGCACCCGGTAAGGATATGAAAATCTGTACCTTCCTCTGGGTGTATTACGGCTATCCTTCGTCGTCATACGAGGGGCTTAGCGTAGAGCAGATGCGCTATAACTGCGGTAAATATATCGCAATGCGCGACTCCGTAAAGCCCGATTACGTAGCCGGAATACCCGACTCGGGCACGGCACACGCGATAGGCTATTCGAACCAGTCCGGCATACCGTTTGCAAGACCTTTTATAAAATACACCCCGACCTGGCCGCGTTCGTTTATGCCGCCCACACAGACAAAGCGTAATTTAATCGCGCATATGAAGCTCATTCCCGTGCACGATTTAATCGACGGCAAGAGCCTTATGCTCATAGACGACTCGATAGTGCGCGGTACGCAGATGCGCGAAACCACCGAATTTTTGTACAAGAGCGGAGCAAAGGAGGTACATATCCGTACCGCGTGTCCGCCCCTCGTGTTCGGCTGTAAGTACCTGAATTTCTCGCGTTCGACTTCGGAAATGGAGCTTATAGCGCGCAGAGTAATTTACAGGCTCGAGGGCGGCGAACCCTCTAAAGAAACGCTCGACGAGTACACTCACCCCGACAGTCCCAAGTATGCGAAAATGGTGGAGGAAATCTGCAAAGAGCTTCACTTTACCTCGCTTGCGTTCAACCGTCTCGACGATATGATTGCGTCTACCGGCTTACCCGAAGAAAAGCTCTGCACATATTGCTGGAACGGCAAAGAGTAAGAGATAAATTAAGACAACAAAAAAGGAAGGTTTATAACCTTCCTTTTCTTATTTTACAATTTCTTCTTCGACTATATCCGAACTCTGTTCTTCCGCATCCGAGGCGGCGACTTCGTCGTCCGTAACCTCGTCTGAAACTTCGGGTTCAGTCTGTTCGACCGAGATTTCTACGGTTTTAACTTTCTTTTTCTTTGTAAGATGCTCGGCGATGTAATTTATGATAGGGAACAGCACCTTTGTAAACAGCTCGACTGCAAGCAGGTAGAGGTGTATCTTTGCGTGGTGCTCGCCGGGTTCTATCAGCATTGTCAACGACAGCGCGATTACGGTAAGCGATTCCAAGAGGTTGACAATCGCAACAATCCTGCAAATTATTAGCTTGTTGTGTTTCAGTTCCTCGGTTACCTCTACAAGCTCGCGCGTTTCCCTGAGAATAGACCAAATAGCCCAGCCGACGCATACGACGGCGTAAGTCACTTCAACGTCGCCCGTCTCGACGAAGACTATAAGGGTAAGCCCGATTACTATTTCGACTATGTTCCAGTAGAGCGACTTTATAGAGTAGTGCTTTTTGTTTTTGAATACGGTGAGGATAATTTCTTCCATGCCGTAAAAAATCATTAAGCCGCCGATAAAGTACCTAAGTACTTCGATTTCCGCAAGGGCGGAGACGAACGCGATAACCAACGCGGTCAACGCCCAATAAGTAGCGGTTCTTATAATTCCGTAGATTTTCATAAGTGATACCTTATTATTTTGAAAGCTCGTCGGCAAGAGCAGCGATTTGTGCTTCCGATGCCTCGTCAGCCGCAGAGTTTACCGTAACCGTAGTGTCGCAAAAGGTCAAAGCCTTGAAACTTTCCATAGCCGAACGCATAACCTTTGCGGCAACGGGAGCCCAGCTTCCGTTTTGTATAAAGCCTACCGTGCGGTTGCTGTAATTTTTCGCCTTTAACTTGTTTATTAACGCTTCCGCGCAGGGCATAACGCCGCCGTCGTAAGTAATGCTCGCTATAACCAGTTTTGAATACTCGAAAGCTCTTGCAACAGCCTCGGGTAAATCACAGCGGCACAAATCGAATATCTTAAATTCAACGCCGCGTTTTTCAAGCTCTTTACCAAGTTTTTCGGCGGCTTCGGCGGTGTTTCCGTAAATGGACGCGTAGGCAATAACCACACCGTCTTTTTCGGGACGGTACGAACTCCATAAGTCGTACTTGCCGATATAGTAGCCGAGGTTGTCCGATAAAACGGGACCGTGGAGGGGGCAGATAGTTTTAATGTCAAGCGCGGCGGCTTTTTTCAGAACGCCCTGAACGGGAACGCCGTATTTGCCTACTATGTTTATGTAGTAACGCCTTGCTTCGTCCGTCCAGTCCTCATTGTGCGAGAGTGCGCCGAATTTACCGAAACCGTCTGCCGAAAACAGTACTTTGTCCGTTTTATCGTAGCTCAGCATAACTTCGGGCCAGTGAACCATAGGTGCGAAGGCGAAGGTTATCTTGTGCTTACCGAGGTCGAGCTCGTCACCTTCTTTAACCACAAGCTTGTTTGCGGCTATATCGCCGTGAAACCTCTTAATCAGCACGAAGGTTTTCTCGTTGCCGACGACGGTAGCGGTGGGGTATTTTTCCAAAAACGCGGGTATGCTTGCCGCGTGGTCGGGCTCGACGTGCGAAACTATAAGGTAGTCGGGAGTTGCGCCATTTAATGCCTCGTCGAGGTTTTTCAGCCATTCAGCTGTCTTGCGTTTATCGACGGTGTCGAAAACGGCTATTTTATCGTCGAAAACTATATACGAGTTGTAAGAAACGCCGTTGGGAACGACGTACTGCCCCTCGAACAAATCTATATCTGTGTCGTCTACGCCTACGTATAAAATATCATCAGTAACTTTGAACATAATAGCACTTCCTTTTCAGGAATTATATTATACTTTTTGGGCTTGTAAGTCAACTTTATAAGGCGCGTAACCGAAGTTGAAAATATAAAATATTTTCCATTACGAAAAGACCCCCCCGAAGCGCGTCGCGCTTCGGGGGGGTGTTGGTTTGATAATAATTTGAAAATAGCATAAATAATTTCTTGCAAAAATTAATATATTTAATTGTGTATGAAAAGTAATCAAACTAAAAAAATAGTAATTTCGTTTGTCGTAATTATAGCGGTTGCGGTTTTGGGAAGCATCTTCGTAAGGATAGGTACGAATTGGTTCAATTCATTAAAAAAACCTACTCAATGGGTACCTAATTTCGTTATCCCTATAGTATGGACGGTTATTTACGTATCTTTTGCCGTTATAAATACCATCTGGTTTAAAAGCGACGATATTCCGACTTATACAATTATTTTAATGCTTATAAATGCGGTTTTAAACGTATTGTGGTGTTTAACCTTCTTTACTTTAAAACAGTTGCTTTTAGGAAATATTGTAATAATACTGAATTTAATTGCGGGGTTTGCATTAATAGTTAATATTTTAAAATATAAAAAACTTTACGGCTATATTTTAAGTATTTACCCTGTTTGGCTCAGCATTGCAACGACGCTCAATTTGGCATTGTGGATTTTAAATTAAATTATCAAAGCCCCCGAAGCGTATCGCTTCGGGGGCTTTACGGTGGAAGAGGTAGCCTAATCCTGTTTTGCCAGTTGAGTATATTTTTTTATAAATTCCGTCTTTGCTTCCGTGTATGCGTCGCGGTTACGCTCGTATTTTTTCCAAAGCTCTAACTTCAATTTTTCATATGCTTTTGCAACTTCAAAGTGACTGTTTAAGTAGTCTTTAAAATATATTTCATCCGTATCGTTTTCAAGCCTTAAGTGCAAATGAAATACTTTTTCGGCAAACCCGTTTTCCGTGTAACCCTTGTTCAGAGATATGCGTTTGTCGTTTACCGACATAACGATATATCCGTTTTCCTGCAAAATAGCGGCGGTATCTTTTAATTCACTTGATGATTTTACGACTATCAGAATATCGATTATCGGTTTCGCCCAAATACCTTCGATTGCGGTACTGCCGATATGGTGATATTCGGTAGAGGGCGGCAGGATAATTTTCAATAACGCAACCTCTTCGTCGTACCAATCTGCCCAATAGGGTTTATGCTCGGTAAGAATAATGGGAAACAAATCCCAAAGTTCTTCGAGCGTCATTTCGGATAGCTTTTTCATATTTCGATTATAACAAAAACGGAGTAATTTTTCAAGCGTATAGGGTAAGTTAAATGTGAGTGAATACCTGATTATATAGCAAAAGACACTGACAAACCGTCAGTGCCTTTTGAGCGGTAATAACCTAAAACGAATATTATTTTTTTCGGCAGAACCATTTTATGAGATAAACTGCCATTGGTATAACAAAAGGGAAGTGGATAACAAACAAGGTAATTATAGCCGCCTCTGTATATACACCGTCCGCAACTATCATAGATACGATAAAAAAAGCAAGTGCGAGAAAAAAGAATACCGCCCAAAGCCTGAGCAATATCGCAACGGGCTTCTGCTTAAAGAAAGCAACTTCTATTCCGTAAGTAGAGTCAAGTTTGTAAATTTCTTTCGGGAACTGTTCGCAAACCGTCACAAAACTTCCGTCGATTTTAATTTTAACGCTTTTCAGCTTTTTCAGATACCTGAATTCGTTGACGTCGAACAGGTAGTCGGTAGTAAATTTTTTATTTTTCTCGCCGTCTTTATACAAAAGAACGAGTGCGTACCGTCTTCGCGTATTAATTTTCCGACTGAAACTTGCGGATTTGTAATTGACAATATGTGCGGTAGCGTCCCTGCCGCGCTTGTCAGTTCTGACCGCTCTTATCCATAAATAAATATCTTTTCCGCCGAAAACAAGCGCGGTTATTCCGAATCCCAAAAGCGCCAAAATTAAAACTATCGGCATTAATATTCCCGCGCCCGCATCTTTAAGACCGGTTTTAATTGCGCCGTCGATTATAATTACGGTAAACGCTATACCAAGCGCCGTAAAAATACCGCCGATTGTTAACAATAAAACGATAGTAGCTATGCTGTAATGGCGCTTTCTAATGTGCATATCGGTTTGCCTTCTAAACTTTTTAACTTGATTTAATTATAGGATAATAAAACGAGTTATTCAACTTTATAGCACAGACAAAAAAATGGCACGGTGACGGGTGTTAAGGCGAAAGCGTGTGGGAGGTGGATTACTGCGCGGCAAGCCGCTCCGTGCCGTTACATTTGATTGTAGGGCATCTGGCAAGTGGATTTTGCCGAAACCCCGAAGGGGTCCCCTCGGCAAAACGTCGGCAACAAAGTTGCCTCGCGCGAACTAGATGATTTGAAAGTTGACCACATCCCGCCACGAAAAAAGCACCCCGAAAGGTGCTAAATTCGTGGTGGAGAATTAATAACCTAAAACGAATTTTAATATTGAATAAAAGTAGAATTAATTTTTTGATATAGCGGGTGTACAGGGTTACCTTTTATAGTTCGCTTAATACAATACTTTTTCCCTGCAAACTTCACAGAATTGATTAAATTTAAAATATCGTCTAAACATGTTTTTAGATAAGGACGTTTGCTAATTAAATTGCCATAAGCAAAAAGAATATCGGCATTATTAAAATCAATTAGCAAATTTCTTATTTTATTGATATTATCGATATGTAATTGTTCATTGCAATTTAATTGCAAATCATTAGGGTTAGTAGCCCGTTGCGGATAGACATTTATCATTATCCAATTTATATAATTATGGCTTACAGAAATTGCTTTAACTTTTCTTAATGTAGGGTCAAGATTTTCGGGCGTCGCAGTACTTGGGTTTATTCCAAAGCAAATTAAAGTTTTAGAATTAAATGTATCAAATTCCCCCAAAGTAAAACGTGCAGAATTATCTTCATTAGTATCGTACATCCAATTCATTTTCTACCTATCATTTGTTTAATTTATAATACAATTCAAAGTTTTCAGTACTTTTTGCGCAATATTGTGTATTTAATTGCGCTATGTCATTTTCAATCTTCTTAATAATATCAATATCATTTATGTGTGTATCAACTTTTAGATAATCACATAAAATCAAATAAGTATGAAAAATTGTGTAGTATAACATAAGAGATATTTCAAAATAATGCAATAATAGTTTGGCACTGTGGCGGGTGTTAAGGCAAAAGCGTTGGGGTGGTGGATTACTGCGCGGCAAGCCGCTCCGTGCGGCTGCCTACGGCAGACGGACGAACCAGTGGTTCGAAAATTGACCGCCGTACATACGCGAAAAGACC
>CAYMUQ010000037.1:0-10944 GCA_964393805.1 uncultured Clostridia bacterium | reverse complement strand
AATAAAATTGTCTTTATTGGAGGAGCTTTTTGTATAAATGACTTAATATTTGTAGGGGCCGTTAAGGAAGTTAAAGCAGGTAAAGTTGAGTACCGTCTCGACAAGACCGCAATCATTCACTGCCCCATCGGCAAGAAGTCGTTCGGTAACGAGAAGATAGCGGAAAACTTCAACGCTTTAATGGAAGCAATCGTCAAGGCAAAGCCCGCGGCGGCAAAGGGACAGTATATAAAGAGCGTAACTTTAAGCTCGACTATGGGTCCCGGCGTAAAGGTTTACTATAACAAGGGCTAATAAGGATTAGACAATTTAATCGAAAACAATCCGCAGGTTGCCTTCGTTAAGGCGGCTTACAGGTTGCAATTTTCAGGCGTGGCGTATAGCCGCGCCTTTTCCATTGTTTTAAATTCGTTGATAAATCAACAATTTCATTTGACATTGACGGCACTATATATTAAAATAAAGTAGTTGATAATTCAACGAACGGAGTTTTATATGGAAAATATATTCGAGAACTTTACCATCACTATTTTAAAGCTTAACAAGTTAGTTCAGAAAATCAAGAACTACGAAATGCAGGAGTACGGCTTGAAAACTATCCACGTTATGTGCGGGTATTATCTTAAAAGCTATTCCGACGGGCTTACCGCAAGCGAGCTTGTCAAACTCACGCTTGAAGACAAGGGAGCGATTTCGCGCGCTCTTAAAACCTTGCAGGAAAAGGGCTTTATAAGCTACGACCCGAATAAGTACAATTCGGTCATCCGACTTACGGACGCAGGAAAAGAATTTGCGGACGAAGTATGCCGCAGAGCGGAAAAAGCGGTAGAGGCGGGAAGCTACGATTTTACCGAGAAAGAGCGCCTGTCCTTTTACAAGGCTCTCGGCACGATTGCGGATAATCTTACTGCCTATTACAACGAGCTTGCAAAAGACGAAAAGACGGTATAACTATGAAAAGATTAGTCGTATTTTTGAATTTACTCGTGCTTGCGGCGGTAGTGACGCTTGACGTTTTTCTCATATTAAATCCGAGTTTAGCATTAAAGAGTGCGGCGAGCGCGTGCTTCGTACTCGGCGGTATTATAAACGCGGCGTACGCACTTAAAAATAAAGGCAATATAAAGTTTACGGTAATGATGCTTATCGCGCTCGTATTTGCAATGGCGGGTGATATAGTTATCTATAACAGCGCAGACTTATATTTCATAACGGGTGCGGCGCTGTTTGCGATAGCGCACGTATTCTATTTGATTGCTTACTGCTTTATGCGCGGTTTCCGTCTTACGGATATATTATTTGCCGCGTGCATATTCGTACCGTCGGTACTCGTTATTACTCTCGTACCGATTTTCAACTTCGGCGGAGTTTTAATGGAGGTCGTCTGCGTTATATACGCGCTCATACTTTCGCTGATGGTGGGCAAGGCGCTCTCGGATTTAAGGACTGGTTCGGCGGTCAGCGTAATAATAGCGGTAGGCAGTATTCTGTTTTTTGTCTCCGATTTATCGCTTTTACTCAACACGTTCGGCAATATTGGTAAGGTTTCCAGTATACTCTGCCTTGCGACCTATTACCCTGCACAGTTCCTGCTCGCGTTTGCGGTGTTTGTCTACGCCTTAAAAGGAATGAACTTTTTCAAAGCCGCATATTGCCGCATCTTTCAGACGGTACTCAAAATCGCTTTGCCCCTTTTACCGTACAAAGACCCCAAAATTTTGGAGAAGATTTCGGATATACCCGATACCTTGAAGGCAAGCGGTAAGACTAAGCCGCTGATAGTAACCGACAAAACCATAAAGGGGTTGGGTCTTGCGGCAGGACTTGAAAAAAGTCTCGCTTCCGCGGGTATACAATACGCGGTTTACGACGGCGTTGTTGCAAACCCCACGACGGATAACACCGCCGAAGCTCTCAAAATATATAAGCAGGAAAACTGCGACTGCCTTATAGCGTTCGGCGGCGGTTCGCCTATGGACTGCGCCAAGGGCGTGGGCGCACTGATAGCAAAGCCCAAAAAGTCTTTAAACGATTTGCGCGGCATTTTAAAGGTAGGCAAGAAAATCCCGCTTTTAATCGCAATACCCACTACGGCGGGTACGGGCAGTGAAACTACGCTTGCCGCCGTTATAGTCGACGCAAAGACGCGGCATAAGTATGCGATAAACGATTTCCCGTTAATTCCTTCGTATGCGGTCTTAGACGAAGAGGTAACGATGACCTTGCCGCAGAAAGTCGTTTCCACGACGGGAATGGACGCGCTCACGCACGCGACAGAGGCGTTTATCGGAAGGGGCGGAAACAAGTCCACCCGCCGCGACGCGCTCGAAGCCTGCAAACTTACTTTCGAGAATATAGAGGCTTCTTATAAAGACGCCGACAGGACGGCGAGAAAGAATATGCTGATTGCCTCCCATAAGGCGGGCAGAGCCTTTTCAAAGGCGTACGTCGGCTACGTTCACGCGCTTGCGCACTCGCTGGGCGGTAAGTACGACGTCCCGCACGGTCTTGCTAACGCCGTGATACTGCCTACGGTTTTGAAAGAGTACGGCAAGGCGGTCTATAAAAAGCTTTGGAAGATTGCCGTATACTGTAACCTTGCAGACAAGGATACGCCTTATAAAGAGGGCGCGGAAATTATCATTTCGAAGATTGAAAGTCTGAACGTGCAGTTCGGTATTCCGAAAACTATTCCCGCAATCTGCGAGGGGGATATAGAGGAGTTTGCAACTTACGCGGACAGGGAAGCCAATCCGCTCTATCCCGTACCCGTACTTTGGAACAAGGATAAACTCAAAGAATTGTACTTACGGATAAAGGGCGGCGAGAGCTTACCTGCGGACGATATTCAGACGGTAATAGCTAAGCAACGCGCATATTTCAAAAGCGGCAAGACGCTTGAAGTAAAGCACCGTTTAAGGCATTTAAAAGCCCTATATTCGGCAATAAACGATAATCTCGATATAATTCACGAGGGACTGAAAAAGGACCTCGGAAAGAGCGAGAGCGAAAGCTATATGTGCGAAACGGGGTTGGTTTTAAGCGAGCTGTCCTATATGATAAAGCACGTAAAAAAGTTTTCAAGACCTAAGAGAGTTTTAACTCCGCTTGCACAGTTCAAGTCGAAGAGCTACCGACTTCCCTCGCCGTACGGTAACGTACTCGTAATGAACCCGTGGAACTATCCCGTACTGTTATCCTTAGACCCCTTAATCGACGCGGTTGCCGCAGGTAACGTCGTTACGTTGAAGCTCAGCGCATACTCGCCGAACACCAACGAGGCGATTAAGAAAGTAATCGAAAGCGTGTTCTCTCCCGAGTACGTCGCGGTAATCTTCGGCGGCAGACAGGCAAACGAGGAGCTCATAAATTCCAAGTTCGACTACGTCTTCTTCACAGGCAGTAAAAAGGTCGGGAAGCTCGTATACGAAAAGGCGGCGGAAAATCTAACGCCTGTTACCTTGGAGCTTGGAGGTAAGAGCCCTTGTATAGTAGACGAAACGGCGAATATCCCTCTTGCGGCAAAGCGCATAGTATGGGGCAAGTTCTTAAATCTCGGTCAGACCTGCGTTGCGCCCGATTATATCTTCTGCGCGGAAGCGGTTCACGATAAGCTCGTTTCCGAATTGAAAAAACAGATAGACAAGCAGTTCGGTGAAAACCCTCTTGAAAATCCGGCATACGGCAAGATAATCACCGAAAAACACTTTACGCGCGTATGCGGACTTATAGATGAAAAGAAGGTAGTGCACGGGGGCAGGTCGGACAAAGAAACGCTTAAAATAGAGCCTACCGTTTTAGACGGGGTAAGCTTAGACGACGCGGTTATGCAGGAAGAAATCTTCGGACCCGTTCTTCCGATTATCACTTACCGCGACGAGAGTGAGGTAATGAAATTCGTTTCGGAAAACGATGCTCCTCTTGCATTTTATCTGTTCTCATCGAATAAAAAGCGCATTAAAAAATTCACGACCGAGCTGGGTTTCGGCGGCGGTTGCGTCAACGACGTGGTAATTCACCTTGCAACTTCGAATATGCCCTTCGGCGGCTTCGGGGCAAGCGGACTGGGTGCATACCACGGCAAGATGGGTTTCGAAACTTTTACCCATTACAAGAGCATAGTGGATAAAGCTACTTTTATGGATTTACCTATGCGCTATCAGCCGTTCAAAAAATTCTACGATAAGATTGTTAAATTGTTTTTACGGTAAAGACACTGAATAGAGACAGGTTTGTTTTCAGACCTGTCTCTTTATTTTTGCTATTGCAATTTAATTCGTTTGTGATATAATTGATACGGTACCGCATATGCGGCGGTAAAGGAGAAAAGTATGGAAATTTTTAAGGGTATTCCCGCTATAAAATACGAAGGGGCTAAGAGTAAAAATGCGCTTGCGTTCAAGTTCTACGACCCTGACAGAGTAATATTGGGCAAGAAGATGAGCGAGCATCTTCCCTTTGCAATGGCTTGGTGGCACAACCTCTGCGCCGAGGGAACCGATATGTTTGGCAGGGGCACTGCGGACAAGTCGTTCGGCGAAGAGTACGGCACTATGGCGCACGCGAAGAGGAAGGTGGACGCGGGCTTCGAGTTTATGCAAAAGCTCGGTATAAAGTACTTCTGTTTCCACGACGTCGACCTCGTACCCGAAGCGGAAGATATTAACGAAACCTGCGCCCGCCTCGACGAAATTTCGGACTATATACTCGAAAAGATGAAGGGGACGGATATCAAGTGCCTTTGGGGTACTGCTAACTGCTTTTCCAATCCGAGATATTTAAACGGCGCGGGTTCCTCGAATTCCGCCGACGTCTACTGTTTTGCCGCGGCGCAGATTAAAAAGGCGTTGGATATAACCGTAAAGCTCGGCGGCAGAGGCTACGTCTTCTGGGGCGGCAGAGAGGGCTACGAAACTCTATTAAATACCGACGTCCGCTTCGAGCAGGACAATATCGCGCGTCTTATAAAAATGGCGGTAGAGTACGGTAGGAGTATAGGTTTTAAGGGCGACTTTTATATAGAGCCCAAACCCAAGGAGCCGACAAAGCACCAGTACGATTTCGATGCGGCAACGGCAATCGGCTTTTTAAGATATTACGGACTTGACAAGGACTTCAAACTCAACATAGAAGCCAACCACGCGACGCTTGCGGGACACACCTTCGAGCACGAGTTGAGGATAAGCGCGATGAACGGTATGCTCGGCTCTATCGACGCCAATCAGGGCGATCCTCACCTCGGCTGGGACACCGACGAGTTTCCGTTCGACGTATATTCGGCGACCTACTGTATGTTGGAAGTACTCCGTGCGGGCGGACTTACGGGCGGCTTCAATTTCGACGCGAAAAACCGCAGACCTTCGCATACGTACGAGGATATGTTCTACGGCTATATTCTCGGAATGGACGCGTTCGCCCTCGGACTTATAAACGCCGCTAAAATAATCGAGGACGGCAGACTTGAAGAGTTTGTAACCACGCGCTATTCGTCCTTTAAGCAGGGGATAGGCAAAAAGATTGTTGACGGTCAAGCAAACCTTAAAGAGCTTGCGGACTACGCCGCGAAACTTAAAAAATGCGAGTTGCCCCCGTCGGGAAGACAGGAGTACCTCGAGAGCGTAATAAACCAAATTTTATTTTCGGACAAATGAAAACTTATATAGGAATAGACCTCGGCACGAGCGGCGTAAAAGTTTCGCTCGTCTCGGCGGACGGAAAAATAATCAAACAGACTTCTTGTGAATACCCCGTAATCTACCCTCAAAGCGGCTGGACGGAGCAGAACCCCGAAGAGTGGCTTAGTGGGACTATGAGCGCCTTAAAACGGCTCTTAGAGGGCGAGGATAGGTCTTTAATCGCGGGAATATCCTTCGGCGGTCAGATGCACGGTCTGGTGGCTTTGGACGAAGGCGGCAAGGTAATCCGCCCGTGTATATTGTGGAACGATGCCAGAAGCGAGGAACAGACGGCGTATTTAAACGACGTCGTAGGCAGACAAAAGCTGTTGTCCCTGACGGGCAATGTCGCGTTCGCGGGCTTTACCGCGCCGAAAATTCTTTGGCTTAAACAGAACGAGCCACAGGATTTCAAGAAAATATATAAACTCCTGCTTCCCAAGGATTATTTGACTTTTGCCTTTACGGGGAAGTATGCAACCGACTATTCGGACGCGGGCGGCACGCTTCTTCTAGACGTCAAAAACAGGCGTTGGTCGCAGGATATGTGCGCTCTATGCGGTATATCCGTAGGGCAACTGCCCGAGCTGTACGAAAGCTTTGACAAGGTCGGCAAGATAAAGAGGGATATAGCGGACAGTCTCGGTCTTTCATACGGAGTTGAAATTGTTGCGGGCGCCGGTGACAACGCGGCGGCCGCAGTAGGTACGGGAGCGGTAAACCAGGGTGACTGCAATATCTCGCTCGGCACGAGCGGTACGGTTTTTCTGCCCTCGGACAAATTCACGCCCGACAAAAATTCAGCGCTTCACAGCTTCTGTCACGCCAACGGCAAATGGCAACTGATGGGGTGCATACTCTCTGCGGCGAGTTGCCGCAAGTGGTGGCTTGAAGACGTTATCGAAAGCGCGGACTATGCCGCCGACGAAAAGCTCATAGAAAACTGTGATACGGGCGACATAATATTTCTGCCCTATCTGAGCGGTGAACGCAGTCCGATAGGCGACGTCAACGCGCGGGGCGCGTTCATAGGTTTAAGCGCGCAGACTACCCGTGCGCAGATGTCTAAGGCGGTTTTAGAGGGCGTTGCGTTCGCGCTGTTAAGCTGTCTCGACGCGGCGAGGGCGGACGGAGTTATAACCGAGAGCGCAAGCCTTTGCGGAGGCGGAGCAAAGAGCGCGGCGTGGCGGCAGATAATCGCCGACGTTCTAAATCTGCCCGTCCGTATAAATGGCAACGAGCAGGGACCTTCCTTCGGCGCGGCGATACTTGCAATGGTAGGTTGCGGCGAATATTCCTCGGTGGAGGAGGCGACGGAAAAGCTTGTAAGCTTCAATAAAAAAATACTCCCCGATCCCGCGGCGGTTGCAAGGTATAAAGCTAAGTACGAAATATTTACAAAGCTCTATCCCGCGCTTAAAGCGGTAAGGGGGAGTAATTAAAAATTTTTGTTTTACGCCAACGTAATTGCAGGATTTGGAACGGAATAGGAATTGCTTATTCCTACGAATGAGAAAAATTCACCCATAACGGCGGCGCCTCCGACGTTCGGCGGCGGGTCCTCACGCGAAATATAAACGACCAGTCCGCCGTCTGCCGAGACCACTTTATTTACGACGTAAGTAATACCTCCGTTAGAGGTTGAGTATTCTGCGATAATAACGAAATTACCGTCGAAGTAATCTTCTTCGTATTCAACCCTATTCAAGCCGTTATTGGTTTTGTAAGTTATAAATTCGTCGTAAGTGCGAACGATTGTTAGAGCGGGATAGTCTTTATCATGTTGCCAGGAACAGTCCCAATCGTATTGCGCTGTAAAAGGAATGCCGTTATCTGGTTCCGCGCAAGCGGTAAGCAATACGGTCATTGCAAAACATATAAAGCAAGCAAAAACAGATATTAGTTTTTTCATTTTTTATACCGAACTCCCGAACGGCGAACGCCGTTCGGGAGTAATTTTGTAAATTTAACGGTCGCTTTCCGCCTTTTCGATTGAGATTATATAATCGTAATCGTGTATCGTCTTGCTGACAAACTTAGCGTCCACCTGCTTTCTCGTATGAATTACGGCGGTATAAATTACGTCGCCGTCAACGCGTTCGGCTTTAAATTCGGTAAAGCTGGTAATCTCGAAAAGATTTTTAATAATCTGCGGGCAGTCCTCCGTCGGACTTTTGAAACAAACTATTATTTCGTTATAATGCTTTTCCTTTAAAAGTTTAAGGGGTAAATGCAGAAACAACTGAATTAAAATGGTCAGAACGGTTGCGCCCAACGTTACCAGATACATACCCGCGCCGGCGGTCATTGCGATAGCCGCCGTAAGCCAGATACCTGCCGCGGAGGTAAGTCCGTGTACGGCGGTATGTCTGTGCATTATCATACCCGCGCCGATAAAACCTATGCCGGTAACGACCTGCGCCGCAACGCGCGAGGCGTCCGACCCGAAGCCGTAGAGGGAGGCGATTGAAAAGACCGCCGCGCCCGCCGCAACCACGACGTGTATCCTTATTCCCGCAATTTTAAGGCGAAGCTGACGCTCGACGCCGAGCGCAAAGCCTATCAGCATTGCAAACAAAACTCTTAAAATACATTCCAGCCAGAGCAAATTTTCGGGAAGAAGCTGAATTACGAGCATACGCTACCTCTTACAAATTCATAAGTAAATTCTATTACATTATACCATAAAAAATTTTTAAATCAAGTATTACCGTAATTTGGATACTTTTCGTTTTAATATTTAAGGAATTCTTAAAGATTTACGCCGCAAAAAATGGTATAATTAAATCGGAGGAGCGTTATGAAATATAATTGCCTTATCGTGGACGACGAAAAAGTGCTTGCGGATAGCACGGCGGAATACTTCAATCTTTTCGGCGTGAATACGGTTGCAGTGTACGGCGTTGACGACTGCCGCAGGTTTTTTAAAGACAACACCGCAGAGCTTATACTTTTGGATATAAATCTGGAAGACGGCAGCGGTTTCGATTTATGTAAAAAGCTTCGGGAAAATACCAACATTCCCATACTTTTCATTTCCGCGCGCACGAGCGACGACGACAAGATAGTCGCGCTCAATATAGGCGGCGACGACTACGTTCAAAAGCCCTACTCGTTAGGCGTTCTGCTTGCAAAGGTAAAGGCGGTTTTAAAGCGGTTCGGACAAGCCGCGGCTACCGAGTATTCGGACGAGCGTCTAACCGTCGATTTTGCGGCAAAACAGGTATATATAGGGGGCAATTTAATAAAATTGACCGCATTAGAGTTCAGATTGCTGACTTATTTAATCGAAAACAAGGGCAAAGTCATATCCAAAAAGGAGCTGTTCGAAAGGGTGTGGGAGGACAAATTCACGGGTGACGGAACGCTTAACGTGCATATCCGAAGACTGCGCGAAGCGATAGAAAACAACCCTAACGAGCCGAAATATATCGTTACCGTCTGGGGCGACGGTTACAAGTTTACGGGAGGCAACGAATGAAAAAGCAACTGTTTTTAATCGGCGCCGTTCTCGTGTTCATAGCCGAAATAATCGCGCTTATAATCTTCGCCGTGCAGACGCCAAACTTCACGCAGGACACGGTTGCGGTAAACGAAGTAGTTCATTCGGTAACGCGCGATTTCGACGCCCTCGAAGAGCATAGAAACACTTCCTCGCTCGACTACGCCGTGCTGGACAACGACGGCAATATTCTTTATAAAACCAGGTCGGGATTGTCGGAAACCGTGAACACGGCGATTGCCCACAGGGATACGATACTCGACATTGCACAAGGTGAAAAAGCGGTCGGCAAAGTCATTATTTACAACGACGGAGCGCAAACTCTGCAATCGCAAAAGAAGACTGCGATTATTATTCTGTCGGCTTCGATAATCGTCGAGTGCGGCGTTTGTATCGGGTACGCGTTCTATATTCACTTTGCGGTAATAAGACCGTTTAAAAAACTCAAAGGCTTTGCCGAACGCGTTGCGGGCGGTAACCTCGATATTCCTCTCGAAATGGACAGACGAAATCTCTTCGGCGCGTTTACCGAGAGCTTCGATATAATGCGCTCCGAACTCAAGAAAGCGCGCATTGCCGAGGCTCAGGCTAACGCAAGTAAAAAGGAACTCGTCGCTAAACTTTCCCACGATATTAAAACGCCGGTTGCGAGCATTAAGGCAGTTTCAGAAGTCGGGCTTGCCGTTGCGAAGAGCGATAAGGACAGGGCGAATTACACGCAGATAATAGGCAAGACGGACCAGATAAACACGCTGGTTACAAACCTGTTTACGGCAACGCTTGAAGAACTGCAACAGCTCACGGTAACGCCGACCAATATCGAAAGCGGGCAAGTTAAAACAATGCTCGAAAACGCCGACTATCTGCACCGCGCGGCTGTTCCCGAACTTCCCGAATGTTTAGTGTTTGCCGACGGCTTGCGGCTTCAGCAGGTGTTCGATAATATCTTTGCCAACTCGTACAAGTACGCAAAGACGGAAATTATGATAACGGCAGAAAAAGCCGATAACCGACTAATCGTAAGCATTGAAGACAGGGGCGGCGGAGTACCGCAGGAGGAGCTTCCCGTACTAAAAGAAAAGTTCAGACGCGGCAGTAATGCGGCAAACACCGAAGGCGCGGGGTTGGGGCTGTACATTTCCGATTACTTTATGAAAGAGATGCACGGCGAACTGACTATCGACAACGGCGCACACGGTTTGAAAGTGACGCTTACACTTTTATTAAGCGGTAAGATTTAAGGAATATTTAAGGAAATATTAAAGTATTTAAGGTTTCGTTAAGGTATATTACGGGGGTAAAGGAGGATTTTTATGAAAAACACGCTTCTCAAAACCGAAAATTTGAGCAAGACTTTCTCTAACGGCGGTCAGCAACAGCACGTTCTCAAGAACGTCGGCCTCGAACTTTACCAAGGCGATTTTACCGTAATTATGGGCGCGAGCGGCGCTGGCAAATCTACGCTTTTGTACGCGCTTTCGGGAATGGATACGCCCACTCTCGGCACGATTACTTTCGGCGATAAAGTGATATCCGACCTGTCGCAAGACGGACTTGCGGTGTTCCGCCGCGACCACTGCGGTTTCGTATTTCAGCAGATTTATTTAATCGACGGAATGAGCGTAATGGACAACGTGCTTGCCGCGGGACTTTTGGTAAACGAGGACAAAAAGGCGCTCGTAGCCCGTGCCAAAGAGCTGTTCGCGGCGGTGGATATTTCCGAGGAAACGCAAAAGAAATTCCCCACGCAGATTTCGGGCGGCGAGG
>CAYMUQ010000036.1:0-11153 GCA_964393805.1 uncultured Clostridia bacterium | reverse complement strand
CTCCTTGTTTTACTCGGTCAAAGCTATGACCTGTGGAATATATCTCTTGCATTGCACATACCCTTAAAATGCAACAAGAAAATAAGCTGAATTATTATATATATGGTATAAAAGAAAACTTTTACAACACATAAAGACCCACTTTTTACAGTGAGCAAGAGCTATTTTATCAAACGGCTTTTGAAATGTCAACTTTTTTTCAGGAATATTTTTACAATGCAAAATTCGACCGAATAATAAAAGGCGGGCGCACTCTTGCGCCCGCCTTAATATTTACATTATTATATATTTACGCGCCCTGCGAATCACCCGTCATTTCGAAATTCAGTTCGCTGAATTCTACGGTAAGTCCGCGGTTTGCAAACAGACACAGATAGAAATAATCGTTGTCTATCGCCACGAAATCGAAATCGGTATATTCCTTAGATACGGTCTTGTCGCCCAACTTTACGCTTACTTCAACCGTCTGACCCGTTCTCTTTATGACCATCTCGTATTCGTTGCCTACCGCACAGGTTAAGTTCGCGTCGTAGTCGAGCGCCGTCTTATCTATTCGTTTCATCAGTGCCGAGCCGCTTCCGACCACGCTTGCCGAAACGAACTTGGACGCTATCGTCTTGGACTGAGTATTCATATACATATCGTCGCGGAGCATAAGTCCGAATGCAACCTGTTCGTTTAACGCGGATGCCGCTGCGGTAACCTTTGCCTTGACGGAGACTGTAAAGTCCTTGTCTATACTGATTTGCGTGAATAACGCGCCCATACCGTCCTGAGTTGCGGCAAACTTACTGCCGGTACCCGCCTGTATGGTGTAAACGGAATTACTGCTGGTGAATTTGTAATCGTTGAGCTTGCTTGCTCCGCCGAGTTCGCCGAACGCCGTTTTATACCATTTAACCTGCGAAGCGCCGCTGCCCGTAGTAAAGAATGAGAGCGCTAAATTCGGCTTGCTGTATTCGGTTCTTACGAAGCCCTGATGTATAGCCGCCAGATAATCGTTTTCCTTCGTGGGAGCCGACACCTTGGTTCTGACCTGAGCCTTCAAGGGACAGTCGGTATCTTTAAGCGCCTGCGCAAACTGATAGGCTACCATCTTTGCACCGTACATATTTATATGCGTGTCGTCCCTGCCGTCGAGAGCTTCGCTTCCGTCATATCCGCCAGTCTTTCTGTCGCCCGCATAGGTCGTATGAGCGTGATAATACTTCGCCGCGTCGTTGTCCTCTTTATACAGCTCCGACGTGATTTTGCAGAGGTCGACTACTGCCGTATCCGTCTCTTCCGCAAGCTCGAGTATCGCCTGAGAGTAGTTACCGTCGGCGGTTACGTGCACCTTGCTTCCCGTATAGCTGCCGCCCGAATCGTATCTGGTTATCGGCGTACAGAGAATAGGCGTTGCGGCCTTCTCCTTCGCAAGCTTTATGTAGTTTTCATAGAAACAGTATTTGAGCGAAGTACCCTTTGCCGTATTCTCGACGTCCTTGGTTCCGTTGGGGTCGGTAAAGCGGTCGGGCTCTTTGCTCTTTTCGTCGTTGTGACCGAAGCCTATTATAAGGTAGTCGCCCTCTTTAATGTTATTTTTAAGCTTCGTATAGTTGGCTTCTGCCAAAAAGCTCTTGGAGCTTCTGCCCGACAGAGCGAGGTTTACAACCTGAGCCTCTGTGACGTTCAGGTATTTGGAAAGCTGCGTGCCGTAGCCGTAACGGGGCAGATAGTAATCGTCTCCGGGAGCGTTACCTTGTTTATCGAGATATTCGCAGACGGTCGAATCGCCTACGACGTAAATGCAACTGCCGGAGGCAAGCGCAACGGACTTTTCAGTATCTTCCGTACTGCCGGAACCGCTTCCGGTTTCATTGCCTGTTTCGTTGCCGGTTTCGTTTCCCGTTTCGTTACCGGTTTCATTACCGGTTTCATTGCCGGTCTCGTTGCCGCTACCCTCGGTGCCGCCCGAGCTTGTATTACAGCCCGCC
The DNA here is from genome assembly GCA_964393805.1 of uncultured Clostridia bacterium. GTDB lineage: Bacteria > Bacillota > Clostridia > Christensenellales > Borkfalkiaceae > Coproplasma. The sequence goes on along the minus strand of CAYMUQ010000036.1, from coordinate 9,177 downwards.
AGAATGCCGCCGCACATACAGAGCGCTACCAAAAAAGGTAAAAACTTTTTAACTTTCATTATATCCCCCCTCGTATCGTAGTAAAAAACTACTTAGTTCACTTATATAATTATACAGTCTGACTGAAAATTTGTCAATATGCGCGTCAATTCATTATGACGTCTTTGAGCTTTTCGTATCTCGTCATAGCTTTTCGGCGTAGCTCCTGCGTGGCAAACGCTCCCGAGAACGCTTCGTCCGATAACGCCTTTGCGGTGAATACCGCCGACACGGGAAACCGTAGATTTTTAAGCTCGGAGAGAATGCGTCCGCTCTGGCGGGTACCCATAAAGTCGCCGCCGCCTCTCAGCTTTAAGTCGAACTCGGCTATCGCAAAGCCGTCGGAATTGTCCTTCATTACCGACAGTCTTTCGCGCGCCGCCTCCGAATCGTTGTCCGAGAGCAGGAAGCAGTAGCTCTTTACGTCCCCCCTGCCTACGCGACCCCTCAGCTGGTGAAGCTGGGAAAGTCCGAACATATCGGCGTTGTATATTACCATTACGGTAGCGGCGGGAACGTCCACCCCGACCTCAATTACGGTAGTCGAGACGAGACAGTCGTATTCGCCGTTACGGAAAGAGGACATAACCTCTTCCTTTTCTTTGTCCTTCATTCTGCCGTGCAGGAGCGCGAAACGCACGGACGGCATTTCCTTTTGCAGGTCCTCGTAGAGCTCGGTTACCGACATCACGGTGCCCTCGTCGTCGCCGTCGATCTTCGGACAGACGAAGTACGCCTGCCTGCCTTTTTTTGTTTCGCCGGCTATCCAACCGAGCATATCTTTATACTTGCGTTCGGACACTATCGAGGTTGAAATCTCCTGCCGCATACTCGGCTTTTCCTTTATGGAAGTTACGTCGAGGTCGCCGTAGAATACGAGCGACAGTGTACGCGGTATGGGGGTCGCACTCATTACGAGACAGTCGCACCCCTCGCCCTTATCGGTGAGAGCCGAACGCTGTGCAACGCCGAAGCGCTGTTGTTCGTCGCAGACGACGAGAGCTAAGTTTTTAAACTGAACGTCCTTTTGTATTACCGCGTGAGTGCCGCAGACGACGTTGACCGTGCCGTCCTTCAAGCCCTTTTTTATCTCGCGCTTTTCGGCGGCGGGCGTCGACCCCGACAAAAATTGCACGTTGTATTCGGGCAGATATTTTTGTATTTGCAGGGCGTTCTGTCTTGCAAGCACCTCGGTAGGGGCGAGCATAGCAACCTGAAAGCCCGATTTTGCCGCCATATATACCGCGGTCAGTGCAACTGCGGTCTTGCCGCAACCCACGTCGCCCTGTAAAAGTCTGTTCATAACCTTGGGGGAGTGCAAGTCGTCGTACACGTCGCGCACCGCGCCCTTCTGTCCGCCCGTAAACTCGTAGGGGAAGCGCTTTAAAAATTCGGCAACCTCCCTTTCGGTAACGCCGTATTTCTTAATTCTCGCTATCTCGCCGTCGCCCTTTATTATCTTGAACGCCGACACGAGCAGAAAGTATTCCTCTATCGCTATGCGCTCGCCCGCCGCGGCGGTATCCTGCATAGTTTGGGGGTTGTGAAGCTTATAGTACGCCTCCTCTAATGAAGAAAGATTGTATTTCTGTTGCAGGGGATTTGGTATCGCGCTGTCCGCGCGGACGTTCTTTAAAGCCTGCCTTACCGCCGTCCGCACCGCGCCCTGCGTGAGCGTGCCGCAGAGCGGATAAACGGGCAATATTCCCTGAAGATTTTTTATGCTGTCGCACTTTTCAAAGGTTGGATTGACGAGCGACGCACCCATACCGTACTTATTCTGAACGCGCCCGTAAAAGAGGTAATCCGCGCGCTCTAACTTGGACGCAACATACGGCTGGTTGAACCATATGCACTGAAAGAGGTTGTCCCCCTGACGGCAGAGCGCCTTGACGACGGGGCGGCGTGCGTAGGGGTTTGCCTCTACGTTGAGCACCTCGCACGGGGTCAATATTATGTCGTTATGGCGCGCGTTGACGATACTTTTGGTGCGCGTCAGGTCGACGAAATCGCGCGGGTAGAATTTAATCAAATCTTCCTGCGTGAACACGCCGAGTTTATTGAATTGTTTTACGCGCGTTTCGGAAACGTACTTCAAGTCTGTCAACTTCATAACTTATAAAATATATGGGAAGCGTTTGCTTCCCATTATCAATTCATATTCGAATGCTTAAATTTTCGTTTACTCCAAAGATACCATATAATAGTACACGGGCTGACCGCCGAAGTGGTAATCGACGTCGCAATCGGGATACTGCTTTGCAATCTTTTGGGAGAGCGCTTCCGCTTCCTCCTCTTTGACGCCCTCGCCGTAGTAGAGAGTGATTATCTCGTGCTCGCTGTTCTTCATCGCCTTAATAAGTGCAAGCGTCGTTTCGTCTATATCCGTACCCTTGGCAAGTATCTTCTTCGAGTTGAGACCTATTATGTCGCCCTCTTTGAGCTTGAAACCGTTCATAGTGGTGTTGCGGACGGCGTAGGTTACCTGACCTGCCGCGACGTTGTCTATCGAGTGGGTCATATTGGTCTTGTTTTCGGGTACGCTGTCCTCGGGATTGAACGCGAGAGCCGCGGCAAAACCCTGGGGTACGTTCTTGGTGGGTATAACGTGAATGGTGCGGTTGGTTACGAGACCCTTCGCCTGCTCCGCCGCAAGGATTATGTTCGAATTGTTGGGGAAGACGAATACGTTCGAGGCGTTTATCTTCTGAACCGCTTCCGCTATATCCTGAGCCGAGGGGTTCATAGTCTGTCCGCCCTCTATTACGCGGTCTACCATAAGGTCCTTGAATATTTCCGAAAGACCCGAGCCCGCGCAGATGGCGAGCATACCCATCTCCTTCTTCTCCGCCTCCATCTTCTTTTTAAGCTGGCGGTTCTCTTCGAGCATATTCTCTATTTTGAGCCTGTCGAGCTCGCCGAGTTCAAGCGCGTGGGTCAGCGCGATACCGGGGGTATTGGTGTGAACGTGAACCTTTATAAATTCGAGGTCGCCTATACAGATTACCGAGTCGCCTATAGCCATAAGCTTTTCTTTCAGCTTGTCTATGTCGGCAAGCGTCGTCTGGGGCTTTAAGTTAATTACGAAAAATTCGGTGCAGTAAGCAAACTCTATATCGCCCAGGTCGAGATTAATAATGTCGGAGTTGTCGTCGAAGTCGGGCTCTTTCTGCGATTCCTGCGCCTCGGTGGGAATATCTGTACCGATGTCCTCGCCCGTCAAAGCGGCAAGGAAACCGCGCATTATTGTCATCAGACCTACGCCGCCCGAGTCCACAACTCCCGCCTTTTTTAAAACGGGCAGAAGTTCGGGGGTCTTTGCAAGCGCGTCGTCGCCGACCGCTATGACCGCCTTTAAAAATTCGGTGAAGTCTTTATTTTTGGAAGCAAGCTTGGACGCCTGCTCGCTCATAAGTCTTATTACCGTTAAGATAGTGCCTTCCTTGGGAATGGATACCGCAGAGTAAGCAACCTTGGTGCCCGCTTCCATAGCCTTTGCAAAGGTCTTGGTGTCGAAGGTCTCCTTGCAATCCTTTATAACCGAACAAATACCGCGGAAAATCTGAGACGAAATAACGCCCGAATTGCCTCTTGCGCCTCTTAAAGCGCCCTTGGATACCGCGTCGCATATCTCCTGAAAGCGGTTGGAAGAGCAGGCGTTCATCTCCTTTATTGCCGATTGCATAGTAGGGGACATATTCGTACCCGTATCTCCGTCGGGTACGGGGAAGACGTTCAGAGCGTCTATCTTCGTCCTGTTTATTTCAAGCATTCTTGCACCGGATGCAACCATCTTTCTGAATTCGGTGCTGTTTACAGTCTTCTGCATAATACTCCTTATATATGAGCCCGACCGTTCAAATATAACGCGGGCGGTGTGTGCACAAAAAAGAAGTTAAACAATAAAAATTAAAGTTTAACTCCGACTATGTTGACGTTTACGGTGTCGACTATCATACCCGTAAATTTTTCAACCTTATATTTAATTCCTTCTTTCAAGCTCTCGGCAACCGCGTTTATGGAGACGCCGTACTTTATAACGACGTAGACGTCGATATAAATTCTGTCTCCGTTGGTCACCACCTTAACGCCTTTTCCGCCCGCGGGCTTTTTCAAAAGCTCCGACAGAGAATCGGAAAATCGGCGCGAAACGGTATCTACTATTCCATAGCACTCTAACGCAGCGTTAGCAGCCACCTTTGCGATGGCTGAGTCGGATATGGAAATTTTACCGTAAACGTTGCTGGTATTAACTGACACTTTAAGCTTCCTTCGGGTAAAGATACCCAGACGAAACAATTTTCGCCTATAACAATATTATACTCATTTTCCTTTTTTTGCAAGTCATTTTTTATATTTTAGTCAAATTAGGGCTTCCTATACACTCTATACGCCCTAATAATTCGAATAAAGTTGAAAAAATTCGGCAGTCGGGCTTATTTTTGTTTGATTTTTTTAAAAAGCCGTGTTATAGTGTTTTAGCTGTTTATTTCAAACGGCGCTATTTTTAACTTGAAAATTACCAAAAGTTACGGAGGAGATATATATGTCAAGAGTTTGCTCGGTATGCGGAAAAGGTCAGACTTCCGGCAACAACGTCAGCCACTCGAAGAGAAGGACGAGAAGAACCTTCAAGGCTAACGTTCAGAAGGTTTCATATAAAAACGAAGAGGGCAAAGTCGTAAACGATTACGTTTGCACCAGATGCCTCAAGAAAGTTGAAAGAGCTTAATTTTTTGTTGCTTTAAAAAAAGAAGGTCGGACTTTTCGTCCGACCTTTTTGTTTTGCCGTTTTTAAAAATTACTGTTGTAATGCACTTCGGGGTTGGAGATAAACGTTTCCTCGAATTTACAGGCGACCTCCTCGTATCCTTCCGTAACGCTCGTGTTTTCGACGACGTTATAAAATTTTACGTTGTTCCACTGCTCCTCCGTGCCCGCGAAATAAATATCTTTAAGAAAAAAATTTCCGTTGAAGGCGTACTTGTTTATTCTCTCTACCGTCGCGGGAAGGTAAATTTTGGACATCGAAGTGTTGGTATACGCCGTTTCGCCTACGGCGTAAGAGTTGGAAAAAGTATCCCTTAAAATAGTTTTAAGCGGCGCTTTGATTACCACCTTTTCGAGCTTCGAACAACAGTAGAACGCCTTCATTCCGATAGACTGCACGCTCTCGGGAATAACTATTTCGCGGAGTTCGTCGCACCTTGCAAAAGCCGACCAGCCTATATCGGTAATGCTGTCCGGAATGGTAATCTCTTTGAACGCGCACAGAGTAAACGCAAGATTGCCTATTTCGGTCACGCTGTCCGGTATAGTCACCTTTGAAAGATAAGTACAACCGTAAAAGGCGCTGTCCGCGATTTTCGTAACGGGCGCATAATTTTCCCCGTCCTCGCTGTAGGTTTCGGGGATTTCGTATTTATAAAGCTTGTCCTTGTTGCCGCTTACGCCGCTTACCGCGTAAGTGCCGTCCTCGGACAATTCGAAAAGTACCTTAGCCTCGCCCGAACAGCCGCTGAAACAACAGAGCGACAACACTGCCGCCGCGCAGGCGATTATTATAGACAGTTTCTTCATAGATGATATTCTATCATAGCAACCGTCTTTTTGCAACAAATATTTACGCGGTAATTATCCGCACACTTCCTTAAACACTCTGAAAAAATTTTTACGCGCGAGCTTTTCGAGCGCACGCGGTTTAACTCCGCGATAATTAAAGTATTCAAAAAGCTTTTGAATTTTCGTACAGTCGGATATTTCCGCATACGGCGGAATGCCGTCGAAGTCGCTTCCTATCGCGGGCAAATCCTCGCCGCCGATATCGGCCATATGCTTATAGTGAAGATACAGCCCCTCGAACGGGTCGCAGTCTCCTATGAACGCGCGGCAGAAATTCAGTCCCGCCACTCCTCCGCAATCCGCAAGTTTTTTAAGCTGACCGTCGGTAAGGTTTCGCGCGGCTCCGCACACAGAGCGGCAGTTAGAGTGACTTGCTATAACAGGACTTCGCGAGAGGTTGAAAACTTCCTCCGCGCCCTCGTCCGAAAGGTGCGAAATATCTATAATGATTTTTTGCGCGTTGAGCTCCCCGACCGCAAACCTTCCATTTTCCGTGAGCGCACCGCCGACGCAACACGGATGACCGAAGGCGTTCGTATGGTTCCAAGTCAGGGACGCCATCTTAACGCCCGCACTTTTAAGGCGGGCTATTTTTTCAATATCCCCGTTTAAAAACCCGAGATTTTCAACCGTTAAAATTGCGGCGGTCTTGCCCTCTAATTCCGCGGAAACTATGTCTGAGAAGCCGTTCACGGGGACAATATCCCCGTTTGAATGCAAAAAATCATTATAAAACGCCGAAAACCTCTCAAAGTTTTCGGCGGCGTTTTCACCCTGTGTGAATATTGCAAAGCACTGCGCGGTACAGCCCGCATATTTTAGCTTCCGCAAATTTATCTGTCCTGCGAAATCGCGCATATCCCCGCCTCCGTTACAGCAGACGGTTACGGTGTCGCAGTGCATATCGGCATAGCCTATTTGCGGCATATGAGCTTTAAAATTTTTCTGATGGGCTTCGGCGGCTTAACGCAGATTATTGTCATACTTCCCCCTTGTTTACGATAATCAGAGCCTTCTCGCCTTCGCCCGTTTGAAGAAATCCTTCGTCTGAGACAGCCACGTTGGATATGCCCCTGCACTGCCCGTAGGTTATCTCGTCGGGATAGGCGTACTTGAACCCTGCACTATTCTTTATATGCAACGTGCCGCCGAAAGGTAACACCGAAAAGGTCTTACCTTTTATTCCGTTCAAAATAATTTTACCGCTGCCGACGAAAATCTCCGCGCCTTCTAAAAGCATTTTCGCGGAGCCGCATTTTTCGTACGCCGCAAAGAGCAGGTGCAGATTGCCTAAAAAGTGATCCTCTCTCCTGCCGCCTCCGCCGTAGATTTCTATGCTGTCCGCGCCCGCGTCAAACAGCTTTTTCAGCGCGATTTCACCGTCGGTGAAGTCCTTTTCGGAGGGATATATTTCCGAGGGTGGCGGTTCGGGAACGAAGTCCAAGGAGTCGAAATCGCCTACGTTCTCGTCTATTCTCACTTTACCGTGCGCCCACAAATACGCGCCGTCGCAACAGACGACGTACGCATCGTCCGCGCATATCTCTCCGTCGTACGGCAGACCGTTCAAAAGCATAACGCCGCGCATACTCAGCCCCTTATTTTATCGATGGCACACTTCATATCCTGCGCACCGAACACCGCGGAACCCGCGACGAGCACGGTTGCGCCCGCCTCTCTTATTATCTGCGCGTTCTCGGTGGTAACGCCGCCGTCTATCTCTATTTCGAGATTGTCAAGCCCGTTTTCGAGAGCAAACCTTTTAATCTTTTTTACGTTTTCGAGCGTTTCGGGTATAAACTTCTGTCCGCCGTAACCGGGGAATACCGACATTACGAGAGCCATATCGCATAAGTGCAGAACGGGGAATATTTCCTCCGCATCGGCGTCGGGATTGATTACAACGCCGCATTTTACGCCGTAGGACTTAATAAGCTCTAACGTCTCTTTAAGGTAGTCGGGCGAAATTTTTCTGCACGCCTCCAAATGCACGGTTATTATATCCGCGCCCGCATCCGCGAAAAACTTTATCTGCGTTTTCGGATGCTCTATCATAAGATGCACGTCCAAAGCAAGAGTTGTGAGTTTGCGGATATTTTTTACCATCTGTCCGCCGAAGGTTATCGGCGCGACGAAACTGCCGTCCATAACGTCGCAGTGGACGAGGTCGGCGCCCGCGCTCTCTATTTTCTTTATTGCTTCTCCCATAGCCGAAAAATCGGCGGATAAAATCGACGGTGCTACCTTAGCCATTTTTCTTCTCCTTTAAAACTATACAAACTACGCTACATATCACGCGCATTACCAAATCGACTGCAAAGGGCGCGATGAATGCGTAGAACCACTGCGCGTTGAGAACCGAAGCGGAAACGCCGCAGACCGCAACGAGAATAATCGCAAAGACGTCGAACACACTCATTACCGCCGCCCAAATATGCTTGATGCGGTTGTCGGTCGTATTAGTAATTAAGAGCAGTCCCGCGCCTACGCACGATATCGAAACCGTTACCATACCTATACCGAAAACAATTCCCAGAAGCGCAAGTCTCACGAGTGCGTTACTCTGCTCCGCGGTGTATTCCCCGTCGAAACCGCCTATTACGCCGAGGTACAGCGCGACTATCGAAGCCAAAGCGAAAAGCGCACAGAAAAATGCAATTACCGCGGAGGCTGTTTTCAGACCCTTCTTTAAGCCGCCATATCCGCTCTTTTCGGGCTCGGTACTTACTAATAAACCCGTTTCATTATCAAACCGCAACGGCTCCATTACCCGTTCTCCTTTAAGTATCCCGCGCGAAGCTGACCGCACGCGCCGCCTATATCCGCACCCGTTCTCCTTCTCAAAGTTGCCGACAGACCGCCCTTTTCCAAAAGCCCCAAAAATCTGTACGCGTCCCTTTCTTCCGCCGCCGCAAGCGAGCGTTCCTTTACCTCGTTAAGTCTTATTAAATTGACGTGGCAGGGCTTACCTTTCAAAAGATCGATAAGCGCGTCCGCGTGCCGCTTGTCGCAGTTTTCGCCCGCAATCAGCGCGTACTCGAAAATGTATCTTCTGCCCGTCTTGTCAAAGTAATTTTCGCACGCCTTGAGTATCTCGCCTATGCTCCATTTATTGGCAATAGGCATAGTGCGTGCGCGCTCCTCGTCGGTAACGTTGTGCAAGGATACGGTTAAATTTACGGGTATACACTCGTCTGCGAGGGCGTACATTTTATCGACTAAACCGCAGGTTGACAGCGATATATTGCGCGCCGAAATATTTATACCGCCCTCCGCGGTCACGTTTCTCAAAAACTTTACTACGTTGTCGTAGTTGTCGAGCGGTTCGCCGCTACCCATTAAAACTATGTTGGTTACGCCCCTCGTCTTACCTTCGGCGTGGAGAGCGTTTACTGTTAATATCTGCGAGAGTATCTCGCCCGAGGTCAAATCTCTTACCCTGCCGCCAAGAGTGCTTGCGCAGAATTTACAGCCCATACGACAGCCGACCTGCGTGGAAACGAACAGCGTATTGCC
>CAYMUQ010000035.1:0-12031 GCA_964393805.1 uncultured Clostridia bacterium | reverse complement strand
GCCGCATATTTCTGCATTTATAAATCGTACTTTGCCATAAGCTTTAACAGCGCGTTGAACATATCGTTGAGCTGTTCCCCCTCCTGAGGAGTGAGAGTTCCCTTTACCTTTAATACGGTTAAAGAGGTCTTTATCTTTTCCAGCTCCTGCCTGTCCCCTCTGCCCAAGTTTTTCAAAAGCAATTTGTCCGCGATAGACAGGGCGTGTTCGAGCCTTACCCCGCTTTGAACGGCGGGCGCCGGGGTCGGGATTGCCGTCTGCGTCTGTGCGGGTCTGTACGCGCTGACCGCACTGCTCTTTACCTCGGCTTTGGTTATATAAGAGGTCGAGGGCTTAAACAGCGTTAAAAGTCCGTACAGAAGATATCCCACGCACCAGAAGGCGGCGGACGCCGCCGCGGAATACGCGATGGCGTATTTGGTTGCGAACACCGCAAACGTTATCGCGGTAAACACGTTGACCGCGCACAAAAAAGGGCGTTTATCGAAAAAGCGCATTTTCTGCGAGAATATGCACAAGATAAGCACAGTCAGAAAAATTGCCCCGAACGCGCAGAGGTCGGCAATTAAAAGATGCTCGAATTTGAGCGACGAGAGGCGGGCGAAAAGATTATCGAAAAAATTTGTTATACCGTTCATACGGATAAATTATATCCACCCTAACTTGTCGGAAGGGTGGATATTTTGGGTAGTTTTGCAATTTTTTGAAGATTTTGATTTTTACCTAATCCGCTACATATCAACCGTTTTACACGAGCGGATATTTACGAGCCTTACTCTCACCTTTTCGGATTGAAGCCCGTAGATAGCGCAGACCACGCTCTTATAGAGAGCAAGCTGGGGCGCGTATTTTTTTCTTAAATAATCGTCGCCATGCACGCTGTACTTATAGTCGGTTATATCGGCGGAGACGACTTTGCCGTCCTTTTCCTCTACGCAGAGAAGGTCTATCGCGCCCTGCACGATTACGCCGTTGCCGTCGTCTGCTCCCGCGTTCAGTTCACCCTCTTGCCCGCCTTTAAGCTTTAAATAGTCGCAGGACGGAAGTCTGCACACGAACTCCCTCTCGCGGTAGTTCTTTTTGTTCGCCGCCTCGCAGATTGCGGGTATCGAAAGTATGCTTATAAGCTTTTCAATATCAAGCAGTTTTCTCTGCGCGGTCGTAATCAGTCCGTCGATTTCCCATCTTGCAAGCTGTTCGTTTATACCGCGCGGGTCGGTCACGGAAAAGTTTGCAAGCTGTAAATATCTGTGATACGCAATACCCGTCTCTACACCGACTGCGCCGTCCTCTTCCTCGTCCGCCTGCTCGTCGAACAGGTATTCGCAATCTTCGGCGTTCTGCGAAATAAGACGGGAAGCCGAGCTCTTTACGGGCAGTTCCACGCCGAGTTTATATCCGTACCTGAACGCGCGCGCCTTTTCAAGAATTTCAAGCGCTTCGGGGTCGGCCTCTCCCTTGACTTCACTAAAAGTTTGGTCGCTCGATAAATCGCCGCCTTCCAGTTTGCGCTTCGGAAGGAAAGAGTTGTCAAAGAGCGCGGCGTAGTTTGTTGCATACGCGGCGTTTACTTCGTCGTAGCCCGCCCCATCGGAACACAGAACGCGCAACGAATATTTCGCGCGTGTGCAAGCGACGTAAAACAGATTTATTTCGTTTTCGAGCTCTTCCTTATCTGCGTTAAGTTTATACAGCCGCCTTAAAATAGTCGAACCGTAAGCGCGTCGCTCTTCGTCGTAATATCTCGGCGCAAAGCCGAAGCGCCCGTAAGGCATTTCGGTCTTGTCCTCGCCTTTAAAAGAAGCGGATATATCCGCTAAGATAACTACGGGAAATTCAAGCCCCTTGCTCGCGTGCATAGTCATAAATTTCACGCAGTCCGCCGCAAGCGCGGGGGGCGCGTTTATCTTTCTGCCGCCTCTGTTTATTTTGGACAGGAACGCGCTCAAAGTCAGCTCGCCTGCGGGAGTGTACGCCTCTTTCTGCAAAGTCCTTAGAGCCGTCAGTTTGTTCTCGCTGTCGAATACCGCCGCATAACCGCCGACCGCCGTAATCTCGTCTATAAGTTTGCCCGCCCCTATACAGCAGGCGAGAGTGCGCAGTTTTTCGCACCTCTCCAAAAACAGTCTGCCTTTTTGCGCGAGTTCGTCGCGGTTTTTAAGTGCGTAAGCTCTCACTCCGTCGGAGAACGATAAGGCATCTTTATAAGTCAAGCAGTACTTCCTAATCTTCGCAAGCTCCTCTTCGGTAAAATCACCTACGGGCGAGAGCATAGCCGAAACCATCGGAATTTCCTGCCTTGCGTTATTCAGATAGGAGAGCACGTCCAGAAGCTGTTTTATTTCGGGACGGTCGCATATATTCGCACCCGCGGCGCCTGCTACGGGATAAAGCGAGCTTATAGCGTGCAGGATATTCTGCGCGCTCCTGTTCGCGTGCTTGCGGACGAGTACGCAGATATCGCCGAGCTTGACCCTCTTTTCACAGCCTTCGTCGGGGTCGTAATAAGTACTTGCAAGAGCCTCTTTAATAAGCTTGAGCGCGGCTCTGCCCTCGGCGGAGAATTCGCGACGGCTGACGCTGTTTAATGCGACGGAGTACACTTCCTGCGCCGTCTGTTTTTCACGCTCGTCACCGTCGAAAAGGCAAATTTCGGCACTGCCCGAAAAGCCCTGCGGATAGCGCGAGCCGCCCCTCATTTCGTGGCCGTTCGCATAATCGAACCTTGTAAGCGGCGGCGTCATCACGCTACTAAACAAAGTGTTGACAAACTCTATAACTTTACCCGAACTTCTGAAATTGTCGGGCAGTACTATAAAGTTGCCGTCCGCGCCTATGCTTGCGCCCTTCTTGGTAAAGAAGTCCGAGCGGCTTCCGCGGAAACCGTATATCGCCTGTTTTATGTCGCCCACGCAGAAAACGTCGTTGCCCGCAACCGCCGTAATTATTTCGTCCTGTATGGGATTGACGTCCTGATATTCGTCGACGAATACGAATTTATAAGTCGAGCGTATCTTGTCCCTGACGTCGGGGTCGCAGTTTTCGTCAGATAGAAGCGAATAACAGCAATGCTCTAAATCCGCATAGTCGAGCTTGTTTTCTTCGTGCTTGACCGCAGTATATCTCTCGTCGAACTCCGTAAGTAATCTTATAAACGCCCGCGCAAGCTCTCCGCAGGAGAGGTATCGCCTGCGCTCTTCCTCCCCGTTTTCAAGGTCTTTGAATAACTGCTTGAAACGCTTTTTTATTCCGTCCGCAAAATCGGAAAACTTTTTATCGTCCTCAAAGGTTACAGGCGTTGCCTTGGGCTTGGCCGAACGCGCAAGCCGCGGCGGCGGAGCAAAAATATCCCCCGTCTCTATGAAGGTTTTCAGCGTGTCTTTATATTCACCGAGAACCTTTAAATAGCCCTCTCTGTTTTCGGCGGGGTAAAAACTTTCCCCGAATTTTTCGATAAGCCCGACGAGCTGTAAACAGCGGTTTTTGATTTCTTCGGAATACTCCTTTAAGACCTCTTCAAAGCCCTCTTCCGTAAAGGTAGAACCGTAGCTATTTAACCTCGTCTTATATCCCGACTGAATACGCGCCTTTTCGTACGCCTCCAAAAGTACCGCCTTTAACGCTTCGTCGCTTCTCTTCTTTCTGAGCTTGCTCAAAACGAGATAGAAATCGGGGTCGCGCACCGCGTACAGCTCCGCGAACAAGTCTTCCATAGCACGGGATTTGAGCGACTTTTCCTCGGCGGCGTCGGCAAGTATTTCAAACGTCGAGTCAATGCCCAGAACGTAGAAATAGGTGCGTGCCAGCCTCGCGCAGAACGAGTGAATAGTACTTATATCGGCAGTGCTTATCTTATTTAACTGCGAGCGTATGTTTTCGCGCTTTTCCTTGTCCGCGTCGCGAAGTCTTGTTATAAGCTCCGAGCGCAGTCTGTCCTTCATCTGCGTAGCCGCTTTTTTGGTGAACGTGACCGCAAGCACCTCGGAAAGATCCGCGCCGTCCTCTAAAATTCCCGCAAGGCGCTTTATCATTACCGAAGTTTTTCCCGCGCCCGCAGACGCCGAGACGAGCACGTTCCCCCGCGCCTCTATCGCGCGTCTCTGTTCGATGGTCTGACTCATAGCGCACCTCCGTCGCCGCCGCGCATAACCTTGACTATATCCGCACAGTTTGCCTTGACCTTGCGCCTCTCGCCCTTTCCGTCTTTATCATATCCGCAACTTCCGCCGAAAGGACAATAGTCGCACGCCTTTTCCACGGGAGAGGGCGCGACGGTTCCGCGCGTAAGCTCCTTTGCGCCCGCCTTTGCCACCTCTTCCGAGTACGCAATAAAATACGGAAAATCTTCCTTTGACATAGCCTTGTCAAGACTTCTGCCGTTGAGATACGCGCCCACTAATTTACTGCGCTCGCTCTCCTTGACGGTCAAATCGGAACTTCTCACGACGTCCTCGCTTCCGTCCATAAAGCCCTTTAAAGTAAAGCTTCCGCCCTCGGGAGAATACTCGCTGTTTGCGGGAAAATAGTACGCGCCTGCGGCGCGTCTTCCGTCTGAAACCGCAGAAAGATATAAGGGCAATTGAAGCTTCAAGCCCATATAGTAAGAGTCTGCGTTATCGTCCACCGTACCCGTCTTATAGTCGATTACGCGCACCATATCGCCGCACGAATCCACTCTGTCTATCTTACCGAAGACGGTTACGCCGTTTATATCTTTTTGGCACCACTTCTCGGTTCCCTCGACTGTAAAGGACGAATTTTTGAGTTGGTCGAACATTGCGAGCGAATAGGTTACCGCCTCTTCTTTGAGTTTTTCCGCGGAGTAAGCCGCTCCGCCGTCGCCGTCGGACACGGTATACGCGGGGCTCTTCAAAAGCTCTTCCGCAATTTTTCCTGCCTCTGCGGCGCACTCGTCGGCGGTCTCAATGCCGTTGATTTTTACCGCCACCTTTTCAAGTACGGTATGAATAAAGTTTCCCGAATCAAGCGGACGGAGCGTGCCTTCGCGCCGCTCGCGCAGTTTAAGCCCCTGTTGCATAAACGCCTTATAGGGGCAGGAATAATAGGTTTCGAGCGCGGTCGGCGATATGCCGCGCACATACAGCGAAGTTCTGTCGAAAGGCTCGAAACGCCCCTCGTCGGAGCGAGCTTCGAACTCCACGCCCTCTTTAAGATAATGACTGACAACCGTCGCGCTATACGCGCTCTGAGGATACAAGAGAACGCTTCTGAGCGCGGTCTGCGGCTGTGCGTTGAAATAGGCAAACCGCTCTTTCGACTTCGCCGCATCCCTGACGGTAACCGCCTCTATGGGCTTGCCGCCCGAAGTGAAAATATTCTTTGCGTAGGTTATAGCCTCGCTTCTGCCGCACTCCTCGCCGCCGTTTTTCAAAGGGTAGATAAGATACAGACTTTGAGAGAACGCGCAAAGATTGAGCGCGGTGGTCTCCCTTACCCTTGCGTTGACCTGCGAAATTTTGGGTGATACCGCCATCTTGATTTTTTCGAGCGATACGAGCTCGCCGTCGGTTAAAATAGCCGTATCCTGCGAGCTTGCGGGAACCGCCTCGGTAAGCCCCGCGACGAACAGTACCTTACTTCCCGTATTGGCACACTTGGCTAAATCGCCCACGAACACCGCGTCCTGCTTGGGCGGAATGAGCGAAATTTCGGCGGCGGTAAAGCCGCTTTTAAGTATCTTTATAAACTCCCTCAAAGATATTTTCTCGCACGCGGTAAGCTTCTCCGCTTCGTCTAAAACGAGCATAGTCGCATCAAACGCGCGCGCCGACATCTCCGCCTGCGCGGCAAAGCCGAAGTCCGCCGAGAGCTCGGATAATTCTTTAAGCCTTGCTTCCGCGCCCGTAACCTCCAAAAGCTTTTTAAGCGCTTCGCAGATTACCGCGCCGTCCTTGCCGTTCAGTTTTTCTACGAGAGTATACCCCTTCATAAAGGTTTCGCGCACTCTCTCGACGGCGGCAAAGTCGTATTTTTCCTGACTGCATATATCCTTGTTTACGCCCCTTCTTACCGCGCCTCTGTAAGAGCCCGCACGGAGCATATAATTTATGAATTGATCCGTGTCCGAACGGGCGTTATCCCACACCCCGAACATAGGCGACAAGACGACCGCCTGCACGCTGTCGAAAAGACAGCCGTCCGCGGCGCACGAAAGATAGTCGCAAATAAATGAGCATATAGAATGCGAAGACAGCGGATAACGCCTGTCCGCATACATCGGAACGCCGCACTCTGTAAACGCCCTTTCGAGAACGGGCTGATATAAATTTACGTCGGGGAGCATAACCGAAATTTCGCGGTATCTCACTTTGTCCTCGGTCACTCTCTTCAAAACTTCCGCGGCAATAAATTCGCACTCCTCGGATATATCCGCCGCCTCAAATATATTTACCTCGCCGTTTGCCGCCTCGCAGGTTTCGACGCCGAGATAGCTCTCGGTTTCGAAAGCGTACTTTCTCATAGCCTCCGCCGCGGGACACAGCCCCGATTTTACCGTTTGGCAGACGCCTGCCTTAAACCCGAACTCGCCCGCGATATTCAGAAAGCTTGCAACGCCTTCGTTGACGTACTTCTTCTGCGTGCCGCCTATAAATATTCCGCTTACGCTCTTTGCCGTCTCGAACGACGCGCGTACACAGTCCGCGACCGACGAGGTGAACGCCTGAAATCCGAAGTATAAGACGTCGGCGTTTCTGATTTTTTCCGAATAGCGTATAATATCGGGCAGTCTGCGCAGGTACACGTTTCTGTCAACCGCGCCGCTTGCTTCGAGATAGTTCATATATTCGCCGTATAAAAGCCGTAAATCGTGCAGTTTACGCGAAAGCAGATTGTTCTCGGCTTTGGCGCTATCAAGGTCGTCGGGCGAAATTTTCGAAGAATACAAGAGGGCTATCGTATCGTAGACGTTCTGCGCCGCGTCGGGCGTGGAGAGCATTTTAAACAGTTCGAGCTTGTCCCTGTTGTTTTCGATAAGCTTCTTTATCGCCATTGCAGAGCCCTGGCTCGTAAGAAGCATATCGCACGCGCCGCCCTCGGAGGTTAAAAAGCGCGACAGCGTATAAATCTCCACCGAAAAAGTGCCGCCGACGGCTTCGCATACGGCTCGCTCGGCGACTAAGGACAGCCTGTCCTCGCAAAAGACTATAAGCGGCGTGCCTTCCCTGCCGCCGCACTCCGCGTGGCTTTTTACTATTTCCTTGAATTGTTCGAGCGCCGCAGACAGTATGGGCGCCAGATACGCACGGGTCATTTGTATTACCTCTTACCCATTATACCATATCAAAAGCGAAATTTTATATATTTAACGCGCAAAAGTTTTTACAATCTTAAAAATATATGCTATAATCTTTGCTATGAAGAAATTTACCAAAATTCTCGCATTGTGCGTTTCGGTTGCGGCTCTCGGCGCGATTGCCGGTTGCAAAAACGGCAATTCCAATTTAAAGACCGCCACTTCCGCAAACTGGAACGTAAGAACCTCGTCCGCAGTCGAGTATGACTCGGTCGATTTCTGGAGAAACAACAAAGAGATCGCGACCTATTCGGTTTCCTTCACCAAGGGCTCGAACAAGACCTATTCGGTTGCGTACACGCCCGAAACGGCAGAGAGCGACAAATATAAGACCTACAAGACGGACGGCGCGTACTCTACCGCCTTCTATATCGATAAAAACGATTACGACTGGTCGGCAGAGAGTATTCCCGAAAAGTTCCGCAAGGACGACGAGAAGAGCATAGTTTACGTCTTCGAAACCACTTACACCGTAAGCGGCAAATACGTTCTTTCGAACGGAACGGAGGGCGACCCCTTTAAGGACGAAATAACTTCCGTATGCAAGTTCCGCCTCGCGGGAGAAAATCTTAAGCCCGTTTATTCAAAGCAGGTGATAAAGACCACGGCGGCGCGCAACCTCTCGGCATCCACTTTGGAGCAAGCCTGTATTACCGTCGACGCAGAGCACGAGACCTTCTATAACTACAAGTGCAACAAAGCGGTAACCTTTACCACCAACCACAAAGACGGTGACAAGAAGACCGAAAAGATCTATTCGGTAGGCGGAAACTATTCCGTATTCGACAACAGTCAGTTAAGAATTGCGGCAAGGGCTATGGCGCTTTCGTCCACCTCTACTAAGGTATTCAACGTAGCCATTCCCCAGAGCGGCATTACCCAGTCGTGCAGTGCGGCGGTAAGCAGTTCGGTTCAGCTCACTTCCGAGACCGATGAAGGCGCACAAATTATAGGCGCGCTCGACAGCGCGGAGGGCTACGTCTTCTTCAAGGACAATTCAACCGACGAAAACAAACCGAGAAATTACCGCTTCAACGCAGTCAACTTCTCGATTAACGCCAAAATGTCGGGTCCCTCGGTGACCAACTGGTACTCTTCTATGGAGAATGCGGATATTAACTACACGCGTTGCGTAATGTTGAAATCGGTATCCCCCTTATCCTTCGGAATGGGCACTCTGTCTTATACCTTAAACGGACTTAAAGTAGAAAAAATCTGAATATAATTAAACAGCCCCCTTCCGCAGACTGCGGAAGGGGGCTTTAAAATTTTCTTCTTATCTTTGAATTTCGAAATTCTGGTTCATGAGCTTTATGATGCTCTCTTCGTCGTCGGTGATATTGAAATCGCCGTGCATCGTGTGCTTAATAACCGACGACGCAACCGCGAAATTGACAATATCGTCCGCCTTCATTTCACGCATAAGTGCGTAAATCATACCGCTTGCGAATGCGTCGCCGCCGCCCACTCTGTCTAAAATCGAAAAGCGGAAAGTATTGCTTTCATAGGTCTCGCCGTCGTACCACATAAACGCCTTCAAGCTGTTCTCACTGCCCGAATGAACGTATCTTACGTGTCTGCCGATTGCCTTGAAATTATACTTGTCGTGCAGTGCGCGGAATATTCTGTCCTGCTCCTTGTAGGTAGGGTTCATAGACAGACCGTCTTTTAAATCCTTTCCGTCGGGACCGGGCAGATTTATAGGCTCTATGCCGAACAGCACGTCGACGTAGGGAAGATACTCGGTTATGCAGTCCCTCGCCTCCTGCCAACCCCACAGCGCAGAGCGGTAGTTGCAGTCGAACGACACCGTCATACCCAGCTCCTTTGCGGCTTTTAAAGCCATCATAACGAGCTCTCTGCAGTTTTTCGAAAGCGCGCAGGTTATACCGCTGGTATGCAGCCAGGTGAAGCCCTTGAGCTTCTCTTTAAAATCAATCTTAGAAAAATCGTAAGTCGAGAACGCAGAATCTTTCCTGTCGTAGGTTACCTTACTTGCGCGGACGCCGAAGCCCTCTTCCAAAAAGTAGATACCCATTCTGCCCTTAGCGTCTTTTATGCAGGGCGAGCAGTGAACGTCGTTGCTTCTTAAATATCTGATTGCCGCCTTACCTATGGACGAGTCGGGAACGACGGTAAAATACGAGCTGTCCACCCCGAGATTTGCAAGCGACGCCGCGACGTTCGCCTCCGCTCCGCCGTAGGTTACCCTGAATTCGTCGGTAGAGCGTATCTTTTCGTTGTTGGGGGGCGACAGTCTCAATAATAGTTCGCCCAACGTTATAAATCTCTGGTCAGCAATTCCCATAAAAAATTCCCCTTATAACTTACTATCGGTATTATAACACCTGATTTGCGTTTTGTACAGACCCATTTTTAAAATATTTTTGCAAAGTTAAAGCCGCAAATAATTGCGGCTTTCGTATTATTCGGTTACGAACTTTAACACTTCGTCGAACATTTTGTCCTTGGTCACTACCGTCTTGAAGCGCAAGGGCTTGTCCTTTAAGGTCTTTAAGCATTCGGGCACCTTCATTGCGGTTGCGGCGTGAAGCCTCTTTATGCCCTTGAAGCTGTCGCGGACGTCGTTACCCGTCACCGCATACAGAACGTCCTGCGGGAACTTGTAGGGGTTAGCAGTCGATACGACTACTATCTGCGTTTCGTCCTTTTTGTTTCTTCTGCGCCAGTCGTTGGTTACCTTCATAGCACAGCCAGTGTGCGTATCCATAGTGTAGCCCGTGTCAAGGAATAAGTCGTATATGGTCTCGACTACCTCGTCCTCGTCGGCAAAGCCGCCGTCGAAGGTGAGCGCTATTTCAGACTGTTCCTTTTCGGTAATCTGATATTCGCCGCTCTTTTTCAGTTCTTCCATTCTCTGCGCCGTGAGCTTTGCGTCCCTTCCCGAGACCTCGAATAAAAGTCTTTCAAGGTTGGACGAAACGAGAATGTCCATCGAGGGCGACATAGTCTTGTAGAAGGTTCTGTGAACGTCGTACTTGCCCTTTGATAAAAAGTCGGTCAATACGTTATTCATATTCGACGCGCAGTGCAGTCTGCGGACGGGAAGTCCCATCTGTTTCGCGTAATACGCCGCGAGTATGTTTCCGAAATTTCCCGTGGGAACGGAGAAATCTATCTCCTGACCCATCTCTATCTGACCGCCCGAAACGAGGTCTAAATAAGCTGAAAAATAATAAGCAATCTGCGGAGCAAGTCTTCCGAAGTTTATAGAGTTTGCCGAAGATAAAATCGTATTCTTTTCGGCAAGCTTCTCGGCGCACTCCGCGCTGTTGAATATGGTTTTTACCGCCGTCTGACAGTCGTCGAAATTGCCCTTGACCGCAACTACGTTTACGTTGCCGCCGTCCTGCGTACACATCTGAAGCTTCTGCATAGAGGATACGCCGTCGTCGGGATAAAATACCATTATCTTTATGCCCTTTGCGTCCTTGAAGCCCTCTAACGCCGCCTTACCGGTATCGCCCGAAGTTGCAACGAGCACGAGTATCTGACGGGTTTCGCCGCATATATCACAGCCCTTTCTAAGTAGATAGGGAAGCACCGTAAGCGCCATATCCTTGAACGCGCAGGTAGGTCCGTGGAACAGCTCTAGAATATAAGTGCCGTTCTCGATTTTAACGAGCGGTGCGGGGTCGTCGCCCTCGAATTTGGCGTAAGCCGCCTCGCAGGCCGACAGCAGTTCTTCGGGGTCGTAGTCGTCGAGATACTTAAAAAGCACCTTTGCCGCCCTCTCGGGGTAGCTCATAGAGAGCATTTCCTCAAACTCTTTTTCACTGACCTTGGGGAATTTTTCGGGCACGAAAAGACCGCCGTTTTCCGACAGTCCCTTAACTATTGCCTGAGCGCCCGTAACTTTTTCTCCGCCCCTCGTGCTTATAAACTGCATTGTATTTTCTCCTGTTGATTTTTTCCATTAGACGGGTAGTAATAATAAATAGCGGCGCCGCTTAGAAAAGCGGCGCCGCAGTCAATTTGTAACTTAATTATAAGTACTTTGCGATAAACTCGGGCATATCCTGTTTTTCGCCGCTGCAGGTTATCGTAATTACGAGTCCGCTCTCGTTGGATATTTTTTCAAGCATATAGAAGGTTGCGGCGAGCGCCGACAAGTCCTTTCCCGCTACTCTTGCAAGTCCGTCAACGTACACGTATTCTATGTCATAGTTACCGGCTATTACGCCCTTAATAAAGCCGCACAGTGCGTCCTCGCCCGCCACGTTATAGTGCGTAACGTTGACAAATCTTACGGCGCGCACCACGTCGTGAACGTAGCGGTCGGTATCGGTAATGAATACGCTTAATCCTTTTGCAGAAGCGGCGTTAGAGTTTGCGAGCTGAATAATCTGTTTGGTCTTGCCCGAACCCTTAGGGCCGCATATTACTTTTATCATCTATCAAAATCCTCCTTGCAAGTATGTTACTTACTTATAATTATTTTATCATAAAAAGGGGGATTTTCAATACCTTTTTGAAAATTTATATCTAAAATTTTTTATCAGGACAGTTGCGACGCGAAATGCTCTATCCTTTTAAGTCCTTCGAGCATATCTTCCATAGACAGCGCGTAGGAAAGACGAATTGCGTCGTCGTCGCCGAAGCAGATACCGGGAGTTGCCGCGACCTTCTCCTCGCTCAAAAGCGCGTCGGACAAATCCAAACTGCCGTGTATCTTCTTACCCTTAAAGCGCTTAC
>CAYMUQ010000034.1:0-12149 GCA_964393805.1 uncultured Clostridia bacterium | reverse complement strand
TCGTGCCCTTTGCAAGGGTGGGGTTCTCGAACACGCCCATAGGTCCGTTCCATACTACCGACTTCGCGCTCTTGATTGCGTCTGCGTAAAGCTTTCTCGTCTTTTCGCCGATATCCATACCCATCATATCCGCAGGTATTTTGTTGCTGTCAACCGTCTTAACGTCGACGGGAGCGTCGATGGGGTCGGGGAAAGATTTCGTAACTACGGTGTCGATAGGAAGAAGAAGCTTCTTGCCCGCCTTTTCAGCCTTAGCCATCATTTCCTTGCAGTAGTCGATTTTCTCTTCGTCGAGAAGGGACGTGCCGATTTCGTAACCCTTAGCCTTAAGGAACGTGTATGCCATGCCGCCGCCGATAATCAGCGTGTCGCACTTTTCCAAAAGGTTGGAAATAACGTTGAGCTTATCCGCAACCTTAGCGCCGCCCAAGATAGCGACGAAAGGTCTTTCGGGATTTTCCAACGTGTTCGCCATAACGTTGAGTTCCTTTTCGATAAGGAAGCCGCAAACCGCGGTTTTGATAATTCCGTATTCGACGATAGCGGCGGTGGAAGCGTGGGAGCGGTGTGCCGTGCCGAACGCGTCGTTAACGTAAATTTCCGCGTCGTATGCAAGCGCTTTGCAGAACGCTTCGTCCTTCTTTTCCTCTTCCCAGTGGAAGCGGAGGTTTTCGATTAAAACAGCCTCGCCGTCCTTTAATGCGTCGCGCTTTGATTTAGCGTCCGCGCCGATAACGTCGGTTGCAAAAACTACTTTGCCGCCCGTAAGCTCGGCAAGGCGCTTTGCAACGGGAGCAAGTGTAAGCTTTTTGGGCTCGTCCTTTAATGCTTTTTCGATAACAGCCTCTGCGGTGGTTTCGCCCGCTTCAACCTTTTTCTTATCCTTCTTATTGAGCTTAACTTCGTCCGAGAAAATTGAGTGGGGCTTGCCCATATGCGAGCAAAGCGTAACGCGTGCGCCTGCGTCCAACAGATATTTAATGGTGGGCAGAGCGCCTAAAATTCTGTTTTCGTCAGTGATGACGCCGTCTTTCATAGGTACGTTAAAGTCGCACCTTACGAGTACTTTTTTGCCTTTAAGATTTTTCAAATCTTTAACCGACATTTTGTTCATAGAAACTTGTAACTCCTTTAAATGAATTTCCTGAATTATTATAAAGTTTAAGGCGTTCAAAGTCAACTTAAATGACGGTATAAAAGACTGCGCGTGGAAGGACTTTTCTAAAAATGTCTATTTAAATAATTGTATATTTTTAAAGACTGTGCTATAATTAACTAAGTAAAACCGTTTTTAGTCTTTTTATGCGGCTTCTTTTGCCGCGTTCAACGGTTTATGCGTCCGAAATACGGTTTATTTTTTTAATTCAGACTGCGTTAATTAGCGGTTTGTTCGGTTCAAATTTCTTTTAAGGTTCCATTAAGTTTATGAAAATCTGCGTTGCTGGACTTGGTCTTATAGGCGGGTCGGTTTGTATGGCGTTGAAGAGGGCGGGTTACTCCGTCGGCGGTTATAACCGTTCCGATAAAGCTCTTTCTTATGCTCTCTCTCACGGTATTGTAGACAAAGCTGTCAAAAGCTTTGAAAACTTCGACGTCGTGTTCGTCGCGCTTCCTCCGCAAGTCACGGTAAATTTCATTTTGAACACGCCCTTTAAAAATGGCGCGGTGGTCTGCGACCTCTGCGGCGTAAAGGGCTTTATCGAGGACGCGGTCTATTCCGCAAATCTTTCGGTAAGATACGTCGGTGCGCACCCTATGGCGGGCAAGGAAGTGTCGGGCATAGAGAACGCCTGCGCCGACCTCTTCGACAGAGCGAGTATGGTCGTAACCCACGGTAAAAATACTGACGCGGACGCGGTACAAATAATAAAAAAGCTTGTAAAAGATATGGGCTTTAAGTATATAGTCGAGTGTTCCGCGGAGCTTCACGACAGAAAGATAGCCTACACCTCACAGCTTGCACACGTCGTTTCCAACTGTTACGTCAACGACCCCGAAATAGACGGCTGTCTGGGCTTTACCGGCGGCAGCTTTCAGGATATGACGAGAATTGCGGGCGTGGACGAGGAGATGTGGGCACAGCTTTTCTGCGCCAATAAAGAAAACCTTATTGAAAAGGCGTTGAACATTAAAGGCAGTCTCGATAAATTTATAAGCGCTCTGGAAAGCGGAGAAGTTCAAAAGGTCAAAGAGGTGTTCTCGGTCGGCGCTCAGGCGTACAGGGACGGCAAAGCCGAAAACTTTAAGGGCGACGGAATAACCGTCACCGCACTCAAATGACGAAAAAGCAAACGGTGGGATTATGAAATACGGACTTGAAATAAGACAGAAAACCGAAGAGGGCGAGAGCATTGTCGCGGTAGACGCCGAGGGTCTGATAGAGGAGGACGCGGCGCGTCTCGACTATAAATTCGACGACGCCGACTACAAACTCGAAATAGTCGGCGGACGCATTACGCAAACCCGCACGGGCGACGTAAACCTCTTTATGCAGTTCGAAGAGGGATGCTCGACGCTGTGCAGGATAGAGGACGGCGGGCGTTCCGGCGCGTTCGCACTTTTCACTAAAAAGCTTATAATAAATTTCGCTCCGTCGGGCTTTAACGCCGAGTGCGTGTATTCGGACGGAGAGGGCGGTGCGGATACGAGCCTTGTTATAAAGGCTTTCTTAATTGAAGAATAAGTTGCGTTTTATTTAAACGAATAGAACAAGAGGAAATATAAATGAAAATAAAGTATTTGGGACATTCGAGTTTTTTACTTACAGAAAGTACGGGTACCTCGATAGTCTGCGACCCGTATTCCGAAAAAATAGGATACAAGATGCCTAAGGTTTCTGCCGACGCGGTAACGGTCTCGCATCACCACTACGACCACGACAACGTTGCGGCGGTAGATGGCAATCCCGTAATTTTGGATAAGGAGCAGGGCTACGAGCTTACGGGCGTAGTCATAAACGCGGTAAAGAGTTTCCACGACGGCGAGGCGGGCGCTTTAAGGGGCGAGAACGTCATATTCAAGTTCCGTATGGACGGACTTGACGTGTGCCACCTCGGAGATTTGGGCGAGGCGTGCTCCGCCGAGCTTATCGAGGCAATACTTCCAGTAAACGTGCTTTTAATTCCAGTAGGCGGCAATTACACCATTGACGCGGCTATGGCGAAGGAATACGTGGACAGAATTATGCCCGACGCGGTAATACCTATGCATTATCGCACCAAGGGCTGCAATATAGATATAGAAAAGGTCGACGAGTTCGTATCGCTCTTCGAGGACGAGGAAAACGTTGAAATCGAAGAGGCCGAGGGCGAAATAGAGTTTTCGCGCGAGGATATGGACGGGGAGCAGACCCGAGTAATAATTATGGAAAGGTGCGGTGAATGACGGACGTTGAAACTTTGAAACAAAAGCTTGAAAGCAAAGGTCTTTTCGATTTACGCCAGATAGGCAGGGCGGTGGGTGTCAAAGAACCCACTACCGCAAAAAAAGACGCGCTGATTTCGGGTATAATCGCAATAGCCGAAAACGAGGCGGACCCTTGTCCCCGTTCGACGCGCGGCAAGCCTCCCAAGTCGCAGGAATACGACAGGGAGACCGTAGAGGAAATCTTAAAAATCAGAAAGAGCTACGCCCAGGTGGAAGAGTGCGCCGAAAGGAGCGAACAGCCCTTGGTTGCTTCTACTCCCGAGGACGAGGCGGTTTATTCGGGCGTACTTGAATTTACCGAAAAATTCTGGTTCGTGCGCACCAATAATATGCAGATATCCTCGCAGAACGACGTTTTTATGCATTCGTCGTTCATAACCCGTTTTCATTTAAGGTCGGGCGATAAGATTGTGTGCAGGGCAAAAAGGCGCAAGGTAAACGAGTGCCCGGGCGTGACCTACGTCGTAAGCGTAAACGGCCGCTCTCCCGAAATGAGCCGCGCGCCCGTATTCGAAAGACTTACGCCCTGCTATCCCGAACAGAGGGTAACTTTGGAACACGACGGCGGAACTTTGACCGACAGGGTAATAGATTTATTTTCGCCCATAGGCTTCGGTCAGAGGGCACTCATCGTTTCCCCTCCCAAGGCGGGTAAGACGACTATGCTCAAAACCATTGCCTGCTCTATCCGCCACAATTTCCCCGAGGCGGAAGTTATCGTACTTCTCATTGACGAACGCCCCGAAGAGGTGACGGACATCAAGCGTTCGGTGGACGGTGCACAGGTAATATATTCGACCTTCGACAAGGGAGACGTTCATCACGCGCACACCGCGTCGCTGACGCTCGACTATGCAAAGCGTATGGTTGAAAACGGCAAGGACGTCGTAATTTTATTGGACAGTATCACGAGGCTTACCCGCGCCCACAACGCGATAAGCAATTCGGGCAGAACGCTCTCGGGCGGACTTGACCCCCAGGCGCTGGTCGAACCCAAGCGCTTCTTCGGCGCGGCGCGAAATATAGAGGACGGCGGCTCGCTCACGATTATCGCAACCGCGCTCGTGGATACGGGCAGTAAATTAGACGATATTATCTACGAAGAATTCAAGTCGACGGGTAATATGGAGATAGTTTTATCGCGCAGTATGGCTGAGCGAAGACTGTTCCCCGCAATAGATATCCGCTCTTCGGGTGCAAGAAAAGAGGAGCTTTTATTGACCGAGGACGAACTCAAAACTTCGGCGGCGCTCCGCGGTCTGCTTGCCAAAAAGTACACCGAAGACGAGCTTTTAAATTCAATGAAAGATACTGCGTCGAACGCTGAATTCTGTTCGAAAACGCAGAAGTTTATTAAGGTTTACAATGGCAGATAACATTTTTATAGACAAAGTCAGAATAACCGTAAAATCGGGCGACGGCGGCGACGGTATGAATTCGTTCAAGGCGTACAAGGGCAAGCCTGCCTGCGGACCCGACGGCGGCGACGGCGGCAAGGGCGGCGACGTATATATTCAGGCGGACGCCTCTTTGAATACGCTGCTTCCTTTCCGTTACAAGACCAAATATACGGCGGGCGACGGCGAGCGCGGCGGCACCAATCTGTGCTACGGCAAAAGCGGCGAGGACGTAATAATTAAAGTTCCCGTCGGCACTCTGGTAAAGGACTTCGAAACGGGCGTCGCCATTTGCGATATGTTCACGGCGGGAGATAAAAGACTTATTGCCGAGGGAGGCAGAGGCGGTAAGGGCAACGTACGTTTCACTACGGCGAGAAGGCACGCCCCCAACTTTGCCCAAAAGGGCGAAAAGACCGAAATTCATACCCTCGTGTTAGAGCTGAAAATTATCGCCGATTTGGGCATAATAGGTTTTCCCAACGTCGGCAAATCGACGCTGCTTTCCAAAATTTCCGCGGCTCGTCCCAAGATTGCAAACTATCATTTCACGACACTTTCGCCTAATCTCGGCGTAGTAAAATATTACGACAATTCCTTCGTTGCGGCGGACATACCCGGTCTTATAGAGGGCGCGGCGGAGGGCGCGGGCTTAGGTCACGATTTCCTCCGTCATATCGAGCGTACGCGTATGCTTCTGCACGTTGTGGACGTCTCGGGGTGCGAGGGCAGGGACCCCGTCGAGGACTTCAAAAAGATAAATAACGAGCTTAAAGGCTACTCAGAAAAGCTTGCCTCGCTTCCGCAGATTATCGCTCTGAACAAATGCGATATACTCGGTTCGGAGCAGAACGTAAAGGCGTTTAAGGCAAAGTACGGCAAGAAGTATGAAATTTACCCCATAACTGCGGTCAGCGGCGAGGGTAAAGAAGAGCTTATAAAAGCCGTGTGGGACAAGCTGTCCGAACTGCCCCCGTCCGAGCCGCAGGAGGTGGACGAAAACTTCACCTACCGCAAGGACGGTAATCTCGGCTTCGAAATCTATATGGACGGTGACGCGTTCGTCGTAGTGGGCGACCTCGTCGATATGCTGTGCAGAAACGTAAATTTAAACGACCCCGACTCGATGGCTTATTTCCAGAAAATTCTTCGCGATAAGGGAGTTATATCGAGACTTAATAAAATGGGCATAAAGGAAAAAGATACGGTAGTAGTCGGTGACGTCGAATTCGACTATATACCTTAAAAATATTAAAGGCAAAAATTATGTTGACAAGCAAACAGAGAAGTAAATTAAAATCCCTCGCCGCCAACCTTTCGCCCGTAGGGCAGGTAGGCAAGGAGGGAATAGGCGATAATATGCTCTCGTCCTTTTCGGACTGTTTAGAGGCAAGAGAGCTTATAAAGGTAAGCATTTTAGACAATGCGGACGGCGACCCGCAATCAATCGGAAGAGAGCTTGCCGCAAGGCTGAACGCGGAGTGCGTCATAGTCATCGGCAGAAAGGCGGTTCTATACCGCAAATCGCAAAGGAAGAATATAGACCATATTCAGCTCGACTGACCGAAGATAATGCTGACTGCGGACAGCGCCGTTAAAATCGCGCCCATTACGATATAGTACACGGGGTAGAAGGTAAAGAACGAAAAAAACAAAAGTGTCAATCCCCCGAAGAACAGAGAGGGGCAAAGTTTTCTCGTAAAGCGGCTTTTAAGTCGGGTGAAAAATTTGGGCTTTTTGACTTCGCCCAGCGCGTACTTTTCGGGCAATAGATTTTTGTCTTTCAAAAGTACGTAAACGTCGCCGACGGTCTTCACTTCAATTGAAAAGTCATTGGCGAGCGACAGTGCGTCGGGGGCAATCTTACAGCAGAAAAGGCATTTGATTTTTTGACTGTCGGTTTTTATTATTTCGGCTACGTCGTCGGAGGATATCGGCGACATCTTGAAATTGAAATAATAGGTGCGCTCTTCGTCAGAAATACGGTTATCTTCCTCATATGCGCCGTCCAACGCCTTTAAAAACAGGTTGCGGATATACGCACTGCTACATACCGACAGATGAAGGGAGAGAGATTTTTTTTCGTTTTCGCCGAGCATAGCGGCAAGCCGTTTGGAGCGTTTTGCGTACAGCGCAAAGAAACAAAGCACGGCGAAGGCAAACGCCGTAAGCAGTGCTAATACAAGCGATAAAGTCGCCTTTTTGGTATAGAACCGAATGGCGGTAAAGGATATTAAAAACGAACAGAGCGCAAAGAACAGCACGTCCGAAATCAAAGCAAAATTAACTCTTTTCATAGCTTTGTTATTGACGCTTTAAGGACATAATATACGGTAAAGAAATGAAAATAGCAATACTGGGCGGCGCCTTCAACCCCGTTCACCGCGAACACGTAAACCTTGCGCGGGCGGCGGTAAAGGAGTTGGGGCTCGACAAATTAATCATAATGCCCACGGCGGTAAGCCCGCATAAAAGCGGTAGAATTACGGCAGATTTCTGGCAGCGCTACGAAATGTGCCGCATCGCTTTTTCCGCTCTCGAGGAGGCGGAGGTAAACGGCTACGAGCTTTCGCACGGCGGCGTATCCTATACCTATCTTACCTGCGACCATTTTGCAAATCTTTACCCCGGCGCACAGCGCTATTTCATAATAGGCGCGGATATGCTTCGCGACTTCCCCGACTGGAAAAATCCCGAAGAAATATTAAAGACCTTTAAGCTTGCCGCCTGCGCAAGAGAGAATTCGTCCGAATTTTTAAAATACAAAAAGCTGGTAGAGGACAAGTTTTCGACCACCGTCGAGACCATTTCCTACGTCGGCGAAAAAGTCAGCTCTACCCACATAAGAACGCTTGCCGCACTCGGCGAAGATATTTCGGGGTTTGTAAATCCGCAAGTAGGGCAATACATTAATGACAACGGCATATACGGCCTTAAAAATTTATGGCGCGTTAAGGATATGTTGAAGTCCGAACGCTGGAAACATACCCTGCGCGTCGCATATTTATGCGTTGCAAACTGTTCGCGCGTCGGTCTCGACGAGAGGAGCGCGCTGACTATGGCGGCTTTACACGACTGTGCAAAATATTTAGATGCGGACAGTCCGTACCTTAAAGGCTTTAAGTTTCCCGAGGGCGTGCCCGAACCCGTAATGCACCAGTATGCGGGAGCGTACGTTGCGGAGCATATCTTCGGCGTAACCGACCCTAAAATTTTAAGCGCGATTTCTTGTCACGCAACGGGTAAGGTCGGAATGAGCGAGACGGATATGCTACTGTATCTTTGCGATATGCTCGAAGACGGTCGGAATTTCGACGGCGTGGAAACTTTGAGGGAAGAATTTAAAAAGAGTGTGAAAGGCGGTATGCTTGCCGCTTTGAAACATCAATTAAAATACCTCGCCTCGACGGGCGAGCAAATCGACGATAATACACTGAAAACTTATGAATGGTTAAAGGATAAAGTATGACGAGTAACGAAAAGACGCTTGCAATATGCAAGTATTTAAGCGAAAAGAAAGCTTACAGCATAGTCTATATCGACGTTGAGAGCAAGACTTCGCTCTGCGATTATTTCGTAATATGCAGCGGCAGGTCGTCAACGCAGGTAAAGTCACTTGCCGAAAATTTGGACGAAAAGCTCGAAAAAGAGTTTTCTCTCACGCCCAGACGCCGCGAAGGCGTGCGCGAGGGCAGGTGGGCTGTTTTGGACTACGAGGACGTCATCGTGCATATCTTCAACGACGAGGAGCGCGATTTCTATCACCTCGAAAGACTATGGGAAAACGGCACCAACCTCACGAGATACGAAGATTAGTACCGATATAATTTACTTGAACTGTATTTCCTTAGGCTCGGAATAAGTAGCCCTGCGCGCCCGCTTTTTTTCCACTATATAGTAGACGGGACCGGGCTTTTTCTCGGGCTTGGGTTTGGGCTTTGGTTCGGTTTTCGGTTCGCTCTTTTTCTTGCGCAGGCTAAGAAAACCTATGTACGCAAGCTTGATGACGTGAACGGCGGTAAAACAAGCCGCAAAAATGAGAATAAGATATAAAATTCCGATTGCATCCATACATAAATAATAGCGCTAAATCAGCGCTGTATTTTGTAAAATAATAAATTAAAAGGTGTTATTATGGAAGAGCGTTTGGCTTCGGTTACGGAAGAAGAGGAATACAGGGAATTCAAAAAGGCAAGGCGCGAGGAAGAGGCGCGTGCAAACGTTTTAAAAATCGAGTGCGACCTTTTATCTCCGTTTATAGACAGGGCGACCTTGAAGGAGCAGTGCAAGGCGGCAAACTCCATAGGTCTCGGAGCGCTCGTAGTGTTCCCGTCGGTAGTCAAAAGCTGTGCCGCATTTTTGGGTAAAGACCCCGAAACCGCGTTGATTGCGGCAGTCGATTTCCCACTTGGCGAAGAGACGACCGAAATCAAGGTTGCGTCCGTAAAGCGTGCCGTAAAGGACGGCGTCGACGAGGTGGAAGTGTGCGCTCCGCTTGCGTTCATAAGAGAGGGCAATTTTTCCTACTTCAAAAAGGAATGCAAAAAGATTAAAAAAGCGGCGAGAGGCAGGGCCGTAAGAATAGTTTTCGACTGTTCCGCGCTTGCCGTCAAGGAACTTATGAGAGCCGTGCAGGTTGCGGCGGACGCGGGGGTCAACTGCGTAAGGCTCAACGGCGGAGATAGCGAGACTGTGGTAACAGTCAAAACCGCTCTTAAAGGCAAATGCCTTATAAAGGCGGAGGGTGCCGAAACGCTCTCGGCGTTTACAAATCTATGCGCTATGGGTGCGGACGCGGTCTCGTGCAAGAACGCCGCCTCGCTCGCATCGCTGATTTTGAAAGCGGCTTCGGAGTAAAGAGAAAATTTAATAGAGTTAAGCCCGCCGCGGTTGCAAACCGCGGCGGGCTATATTTTTGGTTTTTGCGTTATCTTATGATTATAAGTTTTTCTTTTGCGCGGGTAATGGCGGTATACAGCCAGCGAGCTTTGTCCTCTTTGAACGCGTAGCTCTCGTCGAAAACGACTACGTTGTCGAACTCCGAGCCCTGCGCCTTGTGACAGGATATGCAGTAACCGTACTCGAAACGGTTCAACGTAAACGCGCCCGTCGCTTCGCCGTTCTCGTCGAACTTTGCGAAATAGTCGCCGTGCTTGTAGCGGTACTCACCGTTTTCGAAAATACCCGTATCGAAGGGCAACGCCTCGGGACATTTCTCTTCTAAAAAGTCGGGCTTGAACTGCGTGAAGCCTATACTGCGCTCGACGTCGTAGAAGGGCTCGATAGCCGTGCCTATTATGCCGTTGACCATATTAAAGCGCAGTTCGCCGTCTATATACTGTTCCCAGTTGTTGAGTGTGCATATGAGCTTTTCGCCGTTCGACGGCAGTCCGTCGAAGCCTAAATGCCTTCGCATTTCCTCGTTTATTTTTACGCGCGTTTTATTGAGACCGCAGATAATCTGGTCGGCGTGCGACAGCGTTTTAAGCCGTTTATCTCCGTCGAACGACCGTCCGTAAATTACCGAAGCCTTGCCGCCGTAGTTGCCGTAGGGAATAAATTTACCCTCTCTCGCCAACTGCGAAAGAATGATTATCGGGTTGTCGAGCTGTTGTCTTACGATTTGCGTCAGACAAAAGTCGGGATTTTTGAGGTATGTGTTAAACCCCTCGACGGGCGGAAGCTGTGCGCCGTCGCCGCATAAAAGCACCTTTACGCCGAAATTAAGGACGTCTTCCAAAACTTCGTCCGAGACCATCGAAGCCTCGTCCAAAACGATGAGCTTAATCGCCTTGTCGATACTTTCCCTTCTTTTAAATACCAACCTCTCGATTTTTACAATCTTGCCGTTTACTAAAATTTCCTGTTCGACGGTCTGCGACTGGTAAATAAGACGGTGCAGAGTGCAGGCGTAAACGCCGTTTTTTATTAGTACGGTAGCCGCCTTGCCCGTGGGCGTGACGAACGCGACGGAGGAAGTGTCGTCAAGTTTGAGACTTTCTAAGACGGTGTGCTTTATAAGCGCGGTCTTACCCGTTCCCGCATAGCCCGTTAAAACGAAGGTCTGTGAGGTACCCCTTAAAAACCATTCGCATATTTTTTTGTCGGCGGCCGCCTGGTCGGCGTTGAGTACAATCATAAGGCAATTATAATATACGAACATATGTTTTTGCAAGCAAATGACGGCATTTAAATTGAATTGGTGAAATTTTTAATGCGCTATTGACTAAACAAAATGTTTGTTATATAATTATAAAGCAATATTTTGCGCAAATAAAATTATGTTTTTTGGGAGGAAATATGGCATATAAGACCAAGGAATGGCGCAATTCGATGCGCGTTACGGTAGACTACAATAATATGATGTCCAAGTTTTTGGGCGATAAGGGTATAAAGGATACGCAACTCCGCGACCTTAAAGGCAAGCTCGAAAATGCGTTCGACTACGTAAAGACCAACCGCGGCAGAGACGATCTGTATATGGGCTGGACGGAGCTTCCTTATAATCAGGACGAGATAGTTGCCGACATTCTTGCGACCGCGAAGGAAGTAAGAAAAAAGTTCAAGTACTTCGTAGTACTCGGCATCGGCGGCAGTGCGCTCGGTCCCATAATGGTTTACAACGCGCTCTGCCATCTTCACTACAACGAGCTTCCCGCCGCAAAGAGGAAGGGACCCAAGTTCTACGTTGAGGACAACGTAGACCCCGTAAGAATGGCGGCGCTTCTGGACGTAATAGAGCCCGAAAAGACCTGCTTCAACGTCATTTCCAAGTCGGGCGCGACGTCGGAGACTATGACGCAGTACCTTATTATTGCGGACATTCTTAAAAAGGCGGGCGTGGACGTTGCGGAAAATATGATTTTCACGACCGACGCGGCTAAGGGCAACCTCAATAAAATCGACGCAAGCCTCGGCGGCAAGGTCAAAAAGTACATACTTCCCGACGGCGTCGGCGGAAGATTTTCCGAGCTGTGCCCCGTAGGACTTCTTCCCGCGGCTGTTCTCGGAATAGATATTAAAGGTATGCTTGCAGGTGCCGCATATATGGACAGCCTCTGCTCCAAACCCAGCGTTATGTCCAATCCCGCGCTTGCGTGCGCCGCGCTTCAGTACATAACTATGAAACAGGGCAAGAACATCAACGTTCTTATGCCTTATTCGGACAATTTAAAGCTTATGGCTGACTGGTACTGCCAGCTTTGGGCTGAAAGCTTGGGTAAAGCCGTAGACTATGCGGGCAAAACCGTTAACGCGGGCACGACCCCCGTTAAATCGCTCGGCGTAACCGACCAGCACTCGCAGGTTCAGCGTTAGATTGAAGGT
>CAYMUQ010000033.1:5912-12694 GCA_964393805.1 uncultured Clostridia bacterium | reverse complement strand
ATTTCCAAGCTTTCCAATAAGCGCGTGGAAAAGGTAGAGGACGTCGTAAAAGTCGGCGACACCGTAAAGGTTGAAATTATAAAGATTTCCGACAAGGGCGTTGACTTCAAACTCATCGAAAAGATGTAATTAAACCTTATAAAATAAGCGCGGCGCGGTGCAAAATTTGCACCGCGCCGCTTTTCACTATTATACAATGTTAAGAATTTGCAAGGTAGTTTACCGCGCCTTTGAAAATGGCGTATGCAAGAGCGCGCTGATAGGTGTCGGTATTCAAAAGTTTATCTTCCTCGGCGTTGGATAAAAAGCCGCATTCGACTATAACCGAGGGGTTTTTCGTGCATTTAAGCATATAGTAATCACCGACTAAAATTTCATTGGGTCTGGTGCACTCGGGCAGGGCGTTCAGCTCTGTCTGAATATTTTGCGCCAGGGCTTTTCCGCAGTCGCTTGACTTGTCGTAAAAGACCGTACCGCCGCGCTTCGAGGGCAGGGGACAGAAATTCTGGTGAATGGAAATGACCATATCCGCCGCATTGTCCTCAATTATTTTTTTGCGCGCCTGCATATCGCGTACCTTAAAGCCCTTTGCGGTCGTGCCGTAGAGACCCGCCTCGGTTTTGCGCGTCAATACGCAGTTGAAACCCGCCTGGGAAAACTGCGCTTTTAAAAGACGCGAAATGCTTAAATTCAGGTCGGATTCGTCACAGCCGGTCGAAACGCCCTGCACGCCGTTGTCAATACCGCCGTGACCCGCGTCGATTACGATAGTGGGCATAGAGGGGTTGGTTGCCGAAGCGGTTTTTACCGCAAACCCCGCGCACAGTCCAAGAGTTACTCCCGCAATCAAAAGACAGGCAACGGCGATTAAAAAACTTTTTTTAATAAACAAGGTTTTCACGCTATATACTATTGATTTGTTGATTTTTTTATACCTAAGTGCTATAATTGAATGGTAAGATTTTAAATAATGGGCGGAAATATTTTGTTTGACTTTTTTACTAAAATTGAAGAGGATAAGGCAAGGCTGATTTCGCCCGTAACTTTGGCGTTCGTGGGTGACGCCGTGTACTCGCTTTTCGTGCGCGAGAGGGAAGTGCTTAATGCCGACGGCAAGCTTGCGCTTATGCAAAAACGCACGAGCGCGACGGTCTCCGCAAAGGGACAGAGCGAGCTACTTTTAAAGCTTGAAGATAAATTTACCGAGACCGAAGCCGACGTCTTCCGCCGCGGCAGAAACGCCAAAAAAGGTACCAAGAGCAAGAACGCGTCGGTTGCCGACTACAACCGCTCGACGGGGTTTGAAGCAGTGTTGGGTTACTTGTATTTAAGCGGTCAGTACGACAGAATTTCATTTTTGCTTTCGGAGGATAGTCAATGAAGACCGAGGGTAGAAACGCCGTTTCCGAGCTGTTGAAAACGGACAGAACTATAGAAAAAATACTTATCGAAAAGAACCCGCAGGGTTCTTTGAATAAAATTTTCGCCGAAGCGCGCCAAAAGGGCGTGCGGGTGCAGTTCGTCGATAAGCGCGTCCTCGACAAGGAGAGCGTTACGGGCAAGCATCAGGGCTGTATCGCATATTCGACCGACTATAAATATTATTCCTTGCAGGATATAATCGAAGAGGGCGGCAACCCAAACGGCTTCGTGATTTTATGCGACTGCATAGAGGACGTGCATAATTTGGGCTCAATTATAAGGGTTGCCGAATGTACGGGCGCGGACGGAGTTATTATTCAGTCTACCAACTCCGCAAGCGTGACCGAGGCGGTCGTAAGAATTTCCGCGGGTGCGGCAAACCACGTCAAAGTGGCAAAAGTCAATTCGTTGAACCGCGCCGTGGACGAGCTCAAAAAGTGCGGCTTCTGGCTGTACGCGCTCGAAGCTGACGGACAGGATATTTACTCGACCGACTTGTCGGGTAAGGTCGCTCTCGTAATAGGCGGAGAGGACAGCGGAGTAAAGCGCTTAACGCGCGAAAAATGCGATTTCGTCGTGTCGCTTCCTATGTGCGGCAAGGTAAATTCTTTAAACGCTTCCGTCGCTCTCGGCGTCGCGGCGTACGAAGTTATGAAAAAGAGGCGCAAATGACCGACGAGGAGCTTTTAAAACAATACCGCGGCGGCAACGCGCAGGCTTGCGACGAACTGCTCGTAAGGTATAAAAGCAAGGTGCTCTCGATAGCTCACAAATTTTTTCTTATGGGCGGCGATACCGAGGACCTCGTTCAGGAGGGTATGTGCGGACTGTATTCCGCGGTAACTTCGTTTATCGGGGAGAGCGGCTTTTCTTCATACGCATACACCTGCATAAAGAACAGGATACTTGATGCGGTCAAGAAAGCGGAGAGCAATAAAAACCTTGCGTTGAACGGAAGTCAACCCTACGGAGAAAGCGGCGAACCCGTCGACGGCTCGGGCTTTAATCCCGAGGAGCTTCTGATAATAAGCGAGAGCAGCGGCGAATTCAACGCGCTATTAAAACGTGCGCTGTCGCCGTTTGAATATAAGGCGCTCAGTCTTTACGCGGACGGCGCGACTATGACCGAGATAGCGGCGGGTCTGAATAAAACTTATAAACAGACCGACAACGCATTGGCAAGGGCAAAGCAAAAGGCAAAAACGGTATTCGGCAAAAAATACGGGGAGTAGAGAAATGTCTTATCTGGCGTTTTATCGCACCTTCCGTCCGACCTCGTTTGATACGGTGGTCAGACAGGAGCACATTGTAAAAATACTCAAAAACCAGATAGAAACGGGCAAAATAGGTCACGCCTATCTTTTCTGCGGTCCGCGCGGTACGGGCAAGACTACGCTTGCCAAAATCTTTGCGCGCGCCATAAACTGCGAAAATCCAGTAAACGGCTCGGCTTGCGGAGAGTGTCCTACCTGTAAAGCTCTTGCGGACGGCGCTTCACTTGATATTTCAGAGATAGACGCGGCTTCGAATAACGGCGTCGACGAAATGCGCGATTTGCGTGAAAAGGTACAGTACCCGCCCGTAAACGGAAAATATAAAGTTTATATCATCGACGAGGTGCATATGCTCTCCCAGTCGGCGTTCAATGCAGTACTTAAAACGCTGGAAGAGCCGCCCCGTCACGCTGTGTTTATTCTGGCTACCACAGAGCCGCAGAAGATACCCGCAACAATACTTTCTCGCTGTATGCGTTTCGATTTCAAGCTTATTCCTCAGGCGGACCTTGAAAAGCTTATAAAGAGCGTCTACGACAAAACGGGTAAAAAGTATGAGGACGAGGCGATTTCCGCAATAGCAAGGGCGGGAGCGGGCAGTGCGAGAGACAGTTTATCGATTGCCGATATGTGCGCATCCTACTCGCAGAACAAGCTTACCTACGACGACGTGAACGCAGTCCTCGGCAAAGCGGACTTTTTCACTGTCGGCAATTTGGTTGCAAGCATACTTGCCCATAATTCGGGCGAGGCGCTCTCTCTGTGCGAAAGCGTGTTATCTACTGGTAAGGGCGTGGGCGTACTCCTTCGCGATATGCTTGCCTTTTTGAATAATCTTTCGATAGTAAAGATGTGCCGTAACGCGGAAGAGATTGTAAATCTTCCGTCTGACAAATATAAAAAATTAGAGGAGTGCGCAAAGGAAGCGGACGGTCACGCAATACTTCGTGCAAACGAGATGCTCGTCAAAGCGGAGGGCGACCTAAGGTATGCTCTCGACGGAAGAATAACCTTGGAGTCTGCTATCGTCAAGGCGGCAATGCCTCAGACCGATTACGACGTCGAGGCGCTTTTATCGAGAATAGAGGCTTTGGAACGCGCGGTAAAAGACGGCGTTAAAGTGACGGTAAAAACCGTTCCCGCGAATAAACCGGAGACCGTTCAACCCGTTCCGCCCGTACAAACCGTCAAGGAAGAGGTAAAAGAACGGAAAGTAAGTCTCGAAGCGGAAGCAGGTTCGTCGCCTTTTGATAGCGCGGACAAAGAGCAGGGTAACATCTTCGAACAACAGGAGATGACCGCTCCCAAGAGCGTCGGCTCGCTGTCTTCCCAGGATAGAGCGACGCTGTTCGGCAGATTTTTAAAGCTGTTCCGCTCGACGCACAGAAATCCCGTACTTTTTACGCTGTGTATGGACTTGGAAACTTCTTTCGAGGGTGAGACCTTCGTACTCTCGACGCCGGTAGAGGCGGTATTCAAATCGCTGATCCGCGACGATAACAGGAAGTTTATCGAAGACGCGTTGAAGACCCTCGGCGTATTTTCATACGATATACGCTTAAAGGCAAAGGGCGAGGACAAGTACGAAAAGGCATTGAACGAGCTCCGTGACAATTTCAAGGGCACGGACGTAGATATTAAGTAAAACTCTTTAAGGAGGCATAAAATGGCTGGTTACAAGGGCGGCAATATGCAGAACGTTATGAAACAGGCACAGAAAATTCAAGAGCAGATGCAAAAAGCAGAGGCAGAGCTCGACGAAATGGAAGTGCTGGGATTTTCGGGCGGCGGTGAAGAGGGCGACGAGAACGTCGTCGTTTATATGAACGGTAAAAAGGTCATAAACGGAATAGAGTTCGGAAGCAAGATTTCCGAGCTTGTCGACCTTACCGACGAGGACGACGTCGAGATGCTCGAAGACCTTATAATGGCGGCTATAAACGACGGCTACAAAAAAGCCGACGAGGAGTACCAGAAGAAGATGGGACCTCTCGGAGATATGGGCGGCCTGGGCGGACTTCTGTAAGAGGTAAGAATGGATACTTTTATAGAACCGATAGGCAGACTGATAAATCAGTTTACAAAGCTTCCCGGCGTGGGCAAGAAGACCGCGCAGAGGTACGCCTATAAAATCATAAACATGTCCGAGGAAGAGGCAAAACAGTTTGCGGAAAGTATTCTTGACTGCAAGAAAAAGGTTCGCTACTGTTCGGTTTGCGGAAATTTCTCGGAAGAGGACGTCTGCGATATCTGCAAAAAGCGCGAAAAGTCGGTTATTTGCGTAGTCAAAGAGCCTAAAGACGTCGTCGCGCTTGAAAAATTGAGAGAGTTCAAGGGCGTTTACCACGTTTTACACGGCGTAATTTCGCCGATGGACGGCGTGGGTCCCAACGATATCCGCATTAAAGAATTGCTTGCAAGAGTAGGCGGCGGCGTGAGTGAAGTGATTATTGCCACAAATCCCGACGTCGAGGGCGACGCTACCGCGATGTACATCGCAAAGCTACTAAAGCCACTCGGTGTCACGGTTACCCGACTTGCGCACGGTATTCCCATAGGCGGCGAGATTGAATACACCGACGAGGTCACCTTGTCGCGCGCGTTTATAGAGCGCAAAAAAATTTAGAGGTATTATTATGAAAGTATCCGTACTCGGTTGCGGAAGATGGGGTTCGTTTATCGCCTGGTATCAGGCAACCGTTCTTAAAAACGACGTGATTTTATACGGCGAAGAGGGCAGAGAGTCTTACGATATACTTGCAAAGGACGGCAGAAACGAATACGTCTCGCTCGATAAAAGCATTACGCTTTCCTGCGATTTGCCTTTTGCATTGGAGCAAAGCGAAATTATAATAATTTCGATAAGCTCGCAGGCACTGCGCGAATTTATGGGACGAATAACAAAATATCCCGTATCGGACAAAAAGTTCGTTCTGTGTATGAAAGGCATAGAGGAAGGTACGGGGCTGCGTCTGAGCGAAGTCGTAAAAGAGAGCGGAATAAAAAGCGAAAATATTGCCGTTTGGGTAGGGCCGGGACACATTCAGTCGTTCGTTAAGGGCGTGCCCAACTGTATGATTATAGACAGTGAGAACGACGGCTTAAAACGCTATCTTGCGGACAATTTCAAATCCAACCTGATACGCTTCTATTACGGCGACGATTTAATAGGAACCGAAGTGGGCGCGGCGGCAAAGAACGTTTTGGGAATAGCCGCGGGCGTTTTGGACGGAAGCGGCTATACGAGCCTTATCGGTCCGCTTATGGCAAGAGGCTCGTTCGAGGTTTCGCGCCTTATCGAGGCTATGGGAGGCAATCCTCTCTCGGCGTACGGACTTGCGCATTTGGGCGACTATGAAACGACTTTGTTTTCGCCCTATTCGCACAACCGCGCTTACGGCGAAAAGCTTGCAAAGGGCGAGCGCTTCGACAGGCTTGCCGAGGGTGTTATGACCTCTAAGGCTATGGTCGAACTCGGAGAAAAATACGGCGTCGAGCTACCAATAACTAATGCGGTTTACGAGGTATGCTTCTCGCCCGAGTTTGACGCAAAAGACTGCATGAATATAATTTTGCGGCTGTTCGACAGAGAGATTAAGTCGCAATTCTGGAAAAACTGACATTACACTATCAGAGGCAAAAGATATATGTTAAGAGAAGATTTAAGAAACGTAGCAATAATCGCGCACGTTGACCACGGCAAAACGACGCTCGTCGACGCGATGCTTAAACAGAGCCACACCTTCCGCGACAACCAGTCGGTTGAAGAGAGGGTTATGGACTCGGGCGATATCGAAAGAGAGAGAGGTATAACCATTCTTGCAAAGAATACCTCTATTCACTATAAAGGCGTAAAGATAAACGTCGTAGATACGCCGGGACACGCCGACTTTTCGGGCGAGGTGGAGCGCGTAATGATGATGGTCAACGGCGTTTTAGTACTTGTAGACGCCGCGGAAGGACCTATGCCGCAGACGCGCTTCGTTATGCAGAAGGCGCTCGAAATGGGTCACAGGCTTATTATAGTAGTCAATAAAATCGACCGTCCCGACGCAAGATTAAACGAAGTGCAGGACGAAATTTTAG
>CAYMUQ010000033.1:0-5902 GCA_964393805.1 uncultured Clostridia bacterium | reverse complement strand
GTCTGGTGTTCGGGCAGAAACGGTACGGCTACGCTCGATTTGAACGAAGAGGGCAAGGACTTAACGCCGCTCTTCGAGACCATATTAACGCACATTCAGCCAATGGAGGTTGATACGGAGGGCGAAACTCAGCTTCTTTGTTCTTCTATCGACTACAACGACTACGTCGGACGCATTGGTATCGGCAGAATAGAGAGGGGGTGCGTAACTGCGGGACAGCCCGTATTCGTTACCAACTTCAACAATCCCGCGTTAAAACAGCAGGGTAAAATAGTCAATCTCTATCAGATAGAGGGACTTGAAAGAGTACCCGTCGAAAAGGGTGTTGCAGGCGATATAGTATGTTTTTCGGGTCTCGAAAAAATAAATATCGGCGACACAGTATGCTCGCTTGCTTGTCCCGAACCGCACAAATTCGTTAAAATTACCGAACCTACGGTTGAAATGACCTTCTCGGTCAACGATTCGCCGTTTGCGGGCAAGGACGGTAAGTACGTCACTACCAGACATTTAAGGGACAGGCTGTTCAGGGAGCTTCTGCGCGACGTTTCGCTTCGCGTCGAAGAGACGGGTTCGGCAGACTCTTACCGCGTTTGCGGAAGAGGCGAAATGCATCTGTCTATTCTTATCGAAG
This sequence comes from uncultured Clostridia bacterium, assembly GCA_964393805.1. GTDB lineage: Bacteria > Bacillota > Clostridia > Christensenellales > Borkfalkiaceae > Coproplasma. The sequence continues at coordinate 5,268 of CAYMUQ010000033.1, read as the reverse complement.
AAATGAGACGCGACGGCTACGAATTCCAGGTTTCGACGCCCCGCGTTATGTACAAGGAAATCGACGGCGTAAAATGCGAGCCTATAGAGCGGCTTATAGTTGACGTTCCCGAAGACGCTACAGGCGCGGTGTTCCAGAGTATGGGCAACCGCAAGGGCGAACTTTTGCATATGTCGGCGGTCGGAACGAGAACGAGGCTTGAATTTATAATTCCCGCGAGAGGACTTTTCGGTTACAAATCGGAGTTCCTTACCTCGACAAAGGGCGAGGGAGTAATGAGCAGCGTGTTTTTCGAGTACCAGCCGTACAAGGGCGATTTGAGCCGCAGAAGCACTGGTTCTCTCGTTGCGTTCGAAACGGGCGAGGCGGTCACCTACGGTCTTTTTAACGCGCAGGGAAGAGGTGCTCTGTTTATCGGCGCGGGTACGCCCGTGTACGAGGGAATGGTCGTAGGCGAAAGTCCCAAGAACGAGGACATAAACGTAAACGTCTGCAAGACCAAGCATCTGACGAATACCCGTTCGAGCGCTTCAGACGACGCATTGAGACTGATAACCCCCAAGAAGATGAGCCTTGAGGAGTGTCTCGAATTTATAGGCGACGACGAGCTTTTGGAAATAACTCCGAAAAATATCAGAATAAGAAAGAGGATACTCGACAGCGAGCTTCGCGCCAAAGCCAACGCAAAACTCAAAAAAGGTATAGAACTTTAATTGAATACAGCCCGCACGGTTCAAGCGTGCGGGCTTTTCATATTTTTATTCCCGCGTAAATAAAATAGATAGACGGAGGGAATAAAATGGAAAATACCGAACAGCATATAGTTACGATAGAAAACCGCAAGAGAATAACGGCTACCCAGATAGATAGCGTTGACCAGTTTTCGCCGACCCAGCTCGTGTTGTCGTACGCGGGCGGTAAAATAGTTGTTGCGGGCAGTGCGATGAAAATCACCTCTTTTTCCAAGACGGGCGGCACGCTTACTGCGGCAGGTACGATAAACTCGGTAAAATATCAGCAAAAGGGAACGGGGCTTAAACAGAAGCTGTTCAGATAATGCAGATTTTTATTTTTCTGACCTGTGTGCTGTGCGGGGTGCTAAGCGGCGTAGTTTACGACGTTTTATATATAGCGCGGACGTTCGTCTGCGGCGTGGATAAGAAAAAATACACGGTAAAGGACAAAATTTTTACCGTTTTATGCGACGTTTTGTACTTTGCGGTTTTTGCCGCAATGTTTGTTTTCGTGTCGGTTTGCTTCGAATTTTACCAAATCAGGCTGTATATGCTCATAGGGAGCGCAATAGGGGCAATAATTTATTTAAAAAGTTTACATTTAATTATTGCATTTTTTATTAAAAAAGTTTATAATAGAATAAATAATACTAAAAATCTACGGAGAAAACGCCATGAGCGAAGAAAAGCGCAACAAAATAGCGGTAGCAATAACCGTTAATGCGATTTTGCTCATCTTTATTATCGGTGTGATAGTTATCGCGCAGATAGTTCAGATAAGCGTTTTATCCAAGCGCAAAAATCAGCTTTATACCGAGTATTACGAGTTATTGGCTACCTATGAAGAGGTGGAAGATCTGAGCAAGCGTATGGAATACGACGAAAAACTTCAGACCATTGCGCTCGAAATTTACAAAAATACGGGAAAATTCCCTTGGGAAACTACTTCCGGCAAATAATGAAAATCGGTTTAATAGATATCGGTTCGAATTCCGTTCGCCTTATGTTGTGGGCGGACGGAAAAACTTTATATAAGAAAATAAAGACTACGCGCCTCGGCGAAGGACTTAATTTTTTGCCTTATCTCAAACCGGAAGCTTGCGAGCGGACGGCGGAGGCGGTTGCCGAATTTGCAAAAGAGGCAAAAGATAACGGTGCGGACGGTGTTTACGCCTTTGCGACTGCGGCTGTTCGTTCCTGCAAAAATCCAGAAGTTTTCTTAAACCGCGTTAAAGCGCTCTGCGGTATTGAGGTGGACGTTGTGAGCGGCGAAATCGAGGCGGCACTTGCGGCTTCGGGAGCGCTGAACGGCGCGGACGGCGGTATAATCGACGTCGGCGGCGCAAGCACCGAGGTTACCGTAAGGCTCGGCGGCGAAACGGTCTATTTCAGAAGCGTGGATATAGGCACCGTACGCATACTCGACGCGGCGGGCAGGGATATAGAAAAGATTGACGAATTTATCGGTACGAAAATAAGCGAATACGGCGATAACGACTTTTCAGGCGTCAAGTTTTACGCCGTAGGCGGTACTGCGTCCAGACTCGGGGCGATAAAAAATAACCTTATGCAGTACGACCCCGCAATTATAGGCGGAACGATTTTAAGCCGCACGGAAATTCGTGCCCTTGCGGAGAGGCTTACCGCTACGGCCGTTGAGGAAATAAGAAAAACGACGGTATGCGGAAATTCCGCCGACGTTATTGGCGGCGGCGCGGCGCTTATGTCCGCGGTTTTGGACAAGCTTAAAATAGATAGCGTCACCGTTTCGGAGAGCGACAATCTCGAAGGCTATCTCAATCTAAAAATTTCTGAAAGGGGGAACGGTATAAATGGATAAAAAACAAAAAATCGTAATAATAACTGCCGTCGTCCTCGCGGTTGTAGTTATGGCGCTTGGGTGTTATTTCTTCTGCGTCCGTATTCCCGTACAGCTTAAAATCAAAAACGGGGAAGCACCTTTGTACGCGCTTATTCCCATATATCTCGTTCTCGTTGCGTTAGGTGCGCTTATTGACCAGATTATCCACGAAGGTGCGCATTTGTTTATGGGCGTCATATGTTCGATGGGTGTCAAGGCACCCAGAATACGTCTTTTTTCCAGTTCGTCCGTGGATATTTACCCGAAGGGTAAAAAGCATATGAAAGCGCGTATGATTATTACTACCGGCGCGGGACTGTTCTTTGAATTTCTGGTCATTCTTCTCGGTATAATTTCGCTGTGCGTTCCCACGGTTTTCATATTTTTCTGTGTGCTTTTGCCGTATGCGCTGTACTCGTTTATAGTAAACGTTGCGCCCGTCGAATATTCTTCGGGTAAAACCGACGGTCTCGTTTTATGGGAGCTTTTCTCTAACAAGCCTACCGCGCAGGTGCTTCTCGCTATTTTGAGAATTCAGGGCAGTGTTCACGCAGGAACTTTAATGAGCGAACTGGACGAGGGTATGCTTCTTGACGTGCCGCAGTTACCCGAGGACGATATAAATTTTATAATCCTAACACAGCTACGATACGAATATTATCTCGCAAAGGGAAACGACCCCGAAGCGTACAAGTATTTCTGCCGCTACAGGGACCTTATCCAGTATCTTCCCGACGGATATACCGGTAAAGATAAATCAAAGAAGGATATGCTTAGAGCTAAAGCAAAAATGAGAGCTGAAGATGAACTTATAGCTGAAGAAATGCCTAAAGAAACGGCTGAAGGAAATGACGAAAATAAAACGAATTGAGGTTGGTTTTAACCGACCTCTTTTTTTATGCTCAGCTTATGCGGTATAAGGTGGAAAAGCAGTTGGGACAAATACCGTGCCACATTAAAGCGCACTGCTTGCAGACGTGATTTCCGCAGCTTCCGCATTCGTAAATCTGTTGGTTGAGGTCATCGAAAAAGTTACTTGCCTTGTTACAGTTTTTCATATACTCAGCATTGGCAAAATCTGCCTTTTTTATGCGTTTTTTTTACCATTATTTTTCTTCAAACCGTTGCTTTATTTCTAATAATATGGTATAATAAAACAAATAAATTAAAGAGGTGAAAATATGGCCTTGAAAGTGCAGGCAGATTACGACGCAAACAGTCTGAAAGCCCTCAAAGGATTGGAGCCCGTAAGGGAGCATCCCGGTATGTATATCGGACCTACCGACGAGAAGGGACTTCATTGTCTTGTTAGGGAAGTAATCGACAATTCGATTGACGAAGCCCTCGCAGGTTATTGCGACAGGATTGACGTTACGATTTCAGCAGAAGGCTTTTGTACGGTAAAGGACAACGGCAGAGGAATACCTACCGGCATAAACAAAGAGGAAGGTATTTCGGGTGTAGAGCTTGCATTGACCAACCTCAACGCGGGCGGCAAGTTCGGCGGCGGCAATAAGGCAGGCGGCTATAAAATTTCGTCTGGTCTTCACGGCGTCGGCGTTTCCTGCGTAAACGCGCTCTCCGATACGCTGATTGCGGAGGTCTGCCAGCTCGGACATAAGTTCCGTCAGGTCTATCATTGCGGCGTTCCCGAAAGTCCTTTGAAAAAGGTTGAAGAGACCGAGGCTACGGGTACTTCGATATGTTTCCATCCCGACCCTACGATGTTCGAGACCATCGACTTTAATTACGAGACGCTCAGAACGCTTTTAAGGGAGCTTTCCTATTTGAATAAGGGTCTTACTCTGACGCTTACCGACTACCGCCCCGAGACGCCCCGTACGGACACGTTCTGCTATGCGGGCGGCGTAGTTCACTTCATACGGGACATAAACGAGGGTAAGAACGTACTCTTTGCCCAGCCCGTATATTTCGAGGCAAGCGAGGGCGACGACAGATTTTTAGAGGTGGCGGTTCAGTATAACGACGGCTATGCGGAGCAGATTTTCCCCTTCTCCAACAATATCCGTCAGCCCGACGGCGGTACCCACCTCGACGGCTTTAAAGCGGCGCTTACCAAGGTTATAAACGACGCGGGGCATAAGCTCAATATTTTAAAGGATAACGACAAGCTCTCGGGCGAGGACGTGCGCGAAGGTATTACGGCAGTCGTGTCGGTAAAAATCGCCGACGCTCAGTACGAGAGCCAGACAAAGAGTAAGCTCTGTTCGACCTACGTTAGAGGTTTCGTACAAAAGGCAGTGACAGACAAGTTCGGAACGTACCTCGAAGAGCATCCCGCCGAAACGCGTGAATTGGTTATGCGTTGCATTACGGCTCAACGCGCCAGAGACGCCGCGAGACTTGCAAGAGAGGAGACGAGAAGGAAGGGCGTATTCGAATCCACTAAGCTTCCCGGCAAGCTTGCGGACTGTTCTGATAAGCGTCCCGAGCTCTGCGAAATTTACATCGTGGAGGGCGACTCCGCAGGCGGTACGGCAAAGCAGGGCAGAGACAGACGCTTCCAGGCGATACTCCCGTTGAGAGGTAAAATTCTTAACGTTGAAAAGGTTCGTATCAACCGCGTACTCGAAAACGAAGAAATCAAAGCTATGATAACCGCGTTCGGTTGCGGCATACAGGAAAACTTCGACGAGAGCAAACTCCGTTACG
>CAYMUQ010000032.1:0-12856 GCA_964393805.1 uncultured Clostridia bacterium | reverse complement strand
AAAAATTTCTAAAAAATTTCTAAAAAAGTATTCTCAAACGCTTGACAAATCTTCATAAAATTTCTCTGCGGGGCTTGCTTAAATACTTATTTTGTGATAAACTAATAATATGCCGACAAGTTCGGTAAAGGGAGAGGATAAATGAAAATAGTATTTTTCGGGGATTCCATAACCGATTGCGACAGGGACAGAGAGGACGTTACCTCTCTCGGCAATGGTTACGTCAAAGTTCTGGCGGACAAGCTTCGTCCCATTTACCCCGATATGGATATAGAGCTTATCAATAAAGGTATTGCGGGCAACGAGGTGTGCGACTTACTTGCACGCGTTCAGACAGACGTTATAGACCTCGCGCCCGACGCCGTCGTCATTATGATAGGCATAAACAATACGCTTCACCAGTTCAAGTATGGTAAGGTATTGAATTTCAAGCAGTTCGAACGCGACCTCGTAACTCTGTTTACCGAGCTTCACGAGGCGAATATCCCCATAATTTTTCTCGAACCGTTCCTTCTTCCTGCGCCCGACAAAAAGCGTATGCGTCCCGTGTTTGACAAGGAGCTCGAAATTATACACCGCGTAGGCGTTTCCATGTGCGACGAGTTCGTTGCGTACGACGAAATGTTTAACGGTCTGTGCGAGACCAAGGCGTACACCTTATATTCCGAGGACGGCGTACACCCCACGTTCAAAGGCTCCAATTTAATTGCAAACCAGGCGATTAAAGCTATCAGAAAACATTTAATGTAAATTTTAGAAATCAAAGCGGGCGGCAACCCTAAGGTTACCGCCCGCAACTTCTTTATAAGTTTATTTACACAGTCTTTGCAAAGCGAGCTTATAGATATTGAAGCACTTTTCAATCTTTGCAAAGGTAATGTATTCGTCGGGTTGGTGAATAGTGACCTCTTCGCCGTCCTCCTCGGGACCGAACGCCGCGCCGCATTTGAGCGCGCGTGCGTAAGTGCCGCCGCCGATTGCTATAGGCTGAGCGTTCTTGCCCGTCACCTCGTTGTAAACCGAAAGAAGGGTGGTTATAAGTTCTCCGTCTTTGTCGTTATAGAGGGGAGCCTGTTCGTGAAGAATTTCATACCTTACGCCGCACCCGTCTATTATGGAAAGAACGGTCTCTCTTTTGAGCGTTGCGGGATAGCGGATATCGCAGGTTATATACGCCTTGCCGTTCTCGCTTTCAACGACGTTGGGGGAGAGGGTGAGCTTGCCCGTCTCGTCCTCCAAATCTTTGAGGTTGAGTTTGTCGGTAAAGAGTAGTTTGCGAACCTTCTCCATACCGATATAAGTCAATATTTTCTCAATGGCGTTTACGCCCTTTTCGGGTGTCGAGCCGTGCGCGCTCTTGCCGCGGGAAACGACGAAGCCGTCCTCGTACGAAAGTCCCAAATCGTTTAAAAGCAGTTTGTTTTCGGGCGCTTCCGCGCGGCAGTACGCGCAGACCATATTTGCGGCGCTTCCGCCCGAGACGCTCTTGATATCTTCGGGAAGGTCGAAGCAGACCTTGACGTGCATTATGCCTTTTTCGGCGTAAATTACGGGGAAGTCCGCGTCGGGGGAGATGCCCGTTTCGGGCATTTTCGCCACCTTGTTGTAGTGGTCTATGCACGCCCAGCCCGTCTCCTCGTTACAGCCGAGAATAAGTTTAATGGTCTTGTTCGGCTTGAAGCCCGCGTCCTTAAGCGCCTTTAACGCAAACAGTGTTATGACGGCGGGACCCTTGTCGTCCAATGCGCCCCTGCCCCAGATTTTTTTATTTATTTCGTCAATCTCGCCGCCGAAGGGTTCGTGCGTCCAGCCGTCGCCCGCGGGAACGACGTCGAGGTGACATAAAACCGCGAAGTCCTCTCCGTTGCCGAAGCGCACCTCACCGACGTAGTTTTCGTAGTTTACCGTCTCGAAACCCATACTTTGAGCAAGCTTCAAAAAGAAATCCAGGCAGTCCGCACAGCCGTCGCCGAAGGGTCTGCCCGCTTTTTCAGGTTGCTTGGACGAATTGAATTTAATTAAATCCGAAAGATTTTTTACGATGTCGTTGAAATAGTTTTGCATATTTGTCTCCGTAATTTTAAAAATGCGTATAATTTAAGTTGATTTCATTATACACTTTTTTATTTTTATGGTAAAATAAAATCGATAAGTTTTTTAAAAACGGAGTAAATTGATGCACGAAGGACACAGAGCGAGACTGACGGGAAAGATAGTAAAGGGAGCCCCGCTCTATGACCACGAGCTATTAGAGGCGCTTTTGTACAATTCCTGTCCGAGAAAGGACGTCAACGCGGAGGCGCACCGTCTTTTAAACAGGTTCGGCAGTCTCATGGGCGTATTTACCGCTGAGGAGAGCGAACTTATAAAGGTGGAGGGCATCGGTATAAATATGGCGCAGTACCTCGTCTGCATCGGAAAGGTTCTCCCCTATTTATCGGACTGCGGCAGTTTTGCCGTCATAAAGAGCACGCGCGAATTTATCCGCTTTATGGAAACCAGACCCGCGGACGGGCGCGACGTTTTAGAAATTCTTATAATGGACAAGGACGGAAGAGTAAGAAGAATTTACCCGTTTGCCGCCGAAGACGGAGGACGCGCCGTCGCCGCTTCGGACAAGCTTATAAAAATAATTTCGGTATGCAATCCGTACGGAGTATTCGTCTGTTATAAGAGAAGTTCGGACGACAACTTACCGACACCCGCCGACGACGAGATGAACTCTCTCATTTCTGAGGTCTGCAACATCTGCGGAGTTAATATGTACGACTACGGTATATTGTCGAAAAGCGGAAAGCTTTACAGTTATTTCCTCGAGGACAGGGCGCAGTTCAGAAGCGAATGATATGGAAGATAAGAATAGAACGGTACTAAATACCCAGAAACTGTTTAAAATAGTGGGAGCGTTCGTAAGCGTCCTTTTGATAGTTTTCGAGGTTATAATCTGCGTTCAGTACGTCAGCTCGACGACGACGCCCGACTGGATACCCAAAAACGGGGCTATCGCTGTTTTGGTCTGCTGTTTCGTCATTCTGGACGCACTATGTCTTATCGATTTGTACGCGATAAAGACGCTGAACGCACGGATAGTCGTCTACGTCGTAGACTTCGTAATCGTGCTGTTTATATGTACGCTGACATCAAGTCCGTATCTGTCGGCGATGTACTGCGTAATATTGTCCCTGTTCTATCTGAACGTCGAGGATTGGCGCACCAAAATCATAGTATTTGCCGTCAGCTGTTTCCTGTTTATTATAACCTTGATAATCGGCTGGTTTTTATGCCATTTAAGCGCAGTTACCGAAGCTGAAATTCTGGAAATAGTTTCGGACAGCGTAACGGGAATAATAATTATTATAGTCCACTTTTTGGTTACGAATTTCCTTTTGGCGTTTTACCGCAACAACCTGCGCCTTACGGCGGCGCTTAAAGAGGCGGACGAAAGTAAAGCGGAACTCAAAGAAGCTTACGACAAGCTGTCCGAGACGGCGGCAATCGAGGAGCGCAACCGCATAGCCCGCGACATACACGACAACGCGGGACACTCTATGACCGCGGTAATTATGCAGACGGAGGCGGCGAAGCTTTTAATAGACGGTTCGCCCGAAGAGGCGAAAGCTAAGATAATTTCGGCGAATATTCAGGCTAAAAACGCGCTCGAACAGATGCGCGAAAGCGTTCATCTTCTTGCCGGACGCGTATCTGCGGGCACGGTAAAAGAAGAGTTCGAGGAGATTATCGCCCAGACGATGGACGGTACCGACGTCAAGATAAGGTACGACGTTGATGAGATTGAGCTCGACGGCGAAAGACGGCGCTTCGTTTTAAACAGCTTCAAAGAGCTGCTTGCAAACGGTATGCGTCACGGACACGCGACCGCGTTTTACGTGGAGTTCGGCGAGGAAGAGGATTGCGTATATCTGACGGTGTCCGACAACGGCTGCGGTCTTCCCGAAGATTTCAAAGAGGGGTTCGGACTTAAAGGAATAAGAGAAAAGGCGGCCTCGCTCGGAGGCACGATAGAATACGACAGCGAGAGCGGCGACGGCTGTGAAATCAAAATCACCGTCAAGGCTCCGTCTAAGGAGGATAAAGATGATTAAGGTAATGCTTGTTGACGACCAGATAATATTGGCGGAGGGAATAAAGAGCGTACTCGAAACCTGCGAGGATATATCCGTGTGCGGAGTTGCCTCGGACGGCGCGGAAGCCGTGGATATGGTTTTGCGGGTAAAGCCCGACGTCGTGCTTATGGATATCCGTATGCCCAATATGAACGGCGTTGCGGCTACCAAAAAAATAAAGGAGATTATGCCCTCCTGTAAGATAATAATTCTGACGACCTTCGACGACGCGGACTATATACTGTCTGCGATAAACAACGGCGCAAGCGGTTACCTTTTGAAGGACATAGGCTCGACCGCGCTCATCGACGCAGTGAAAAACGCGTATGCGGGCGATACCATTCTGCCCTCGAAGATAGCAAAAAAAATAACCGACGCGGCGCTTATGGTTTCGTCGGACAGGGAGTTAAAACTCAAGAGAGCTTACGGTCTTTCGGACAGAGAGGCGGGCATTGCTATGATGCTTTTGGAGGAGTTCACCAACAGACAGATAGCCTCCGCGCTCAAGCTTACCGACGGCACCGCGAGAAATTATATCAGCGCGATATACTTAAAGCTCGGAGTGGAAAACCGCACTCAGGCGATAGAAAAAATAAAGAAGGTTTAAAAGAAATAATAGAAAGCCGCCGCGCTTAACTTTAAGCGCGGCGGCTGTTTGTTTTATAGGTTAAAGGTCGAAAGCAATCGCGGTGACGTCGTCGTGCAGTTCTCCGCAGAAGCTTTTGAGGTTTGTCTCTAAATTTCTTATAAACTCCTCGCCCGTGCGGGATACGGACAGCGTCTTAATCGCACCGTCCACACCGAACATTTCGCCAAATCTGTTTTTGCTCTCGGTGACGCCGTCTGTAAGAAGAACGAGGATATCACCGCTCTTATACGGTATAGTATCCTCGAAATAGGAGGGGTTATCGAACCAGTTGGATACGGGTGGAGAGTTGAGCATAATGCGCGTAATGCCTCCGTCCGACTTTAAAAGTATGGGCACGTTGTGACCCGCCATAGAGTATGTTATGCTGTCCTCGTCTATGCGCGCCGCGGCGACGGTTATGTAGTTGCGCTCGTCTAAATTGAGCTCCGAAAACTTTTCCGTAAGTCCGCCTATCGCACGGGCGGGGGAGTGCGCCGTCTTGTCGTAAGCCGCCTTGACGAACGCCGTCAGCATACCCGCCGATATGCCCTTGCCCGAGACGTCGGCAATAACTCCGCAGGCTGAATTTCCGACTGTATATACCTCGGGTAAATCGCCGCCTATCTCGCGGCAGGGGATGTACAGATAAGAGTATCTCTTACCGCCCGCCCATTTGCCCGCAGGCAGAAGCTTTTGCTGTATGGAGCGCGCGGAGGCAAGCTCTCTTGCGATTTCCAGCTCGAACGCGTCGTCGATAATTCCCATACTCAGTCCGCCGCCCAAGGGCTTGACGGTTATGGAGAACGCAACCTCGCGCCTCTCTTCCCCGCCGAGATTTAAAATAACCCTTCTCGAAACTTCGGAAGAGGAGTAGAACGCATCCTCGAAAGCAGAGATAAGACTGCAACCTTTGGCGCAGTCGCTCTTGCCGCAGTTTTTACAGTCGCGCGCACAACCAACCGCGCCGCCCACCGTGGAGCGCGTTGCTCCTTCGGTAAACAGCGTTTTAAACGCCGCGTTTGAAAACACGGCTTTTAAGTTCTGGTCGGCAACCAATACCGCGGAGGGTATTGCGTCGATGATGCGTCTGTAATACTTTTCAATCATAGAATATCGGTTTGCCCGTTAAAATATGGTTGCATATTAAATGCAATCCGAAATTATTATACATTGTTAAAACAAAGATTGCAATAGTTTTCTGAATGCGATATAATATAATCGGTCAATATGAAACAGCTAATTCCCGCAAAACTTTATAATCTCGCTTTAAAGCTTGACAGCCCCTTGTTCGTCGTCGGCGGAGTTTGCCGCGACTATTTGGCAGGGCTTACCTGCGCTCACCGCGACTGGGATATTTGCGCCGCAATAGGCGCGGAGGAGTTTAAGACCGCCGCAACCGAGGCGGGCTTTACCGTCACCGCCGTGTACGCTCATACGGGTACCGTAAGACTGTCCGCAGACGGGGAGGAGTACGAGTATACCTGTTTCCGTACGGACAGATACGTCAGGGGCACCCACAATCCCGAAGAGGTGTATTTTACCGACGATATCAACCTCGATGCGCGCCGCAGAGATTTCAAGTGCAACGCGGTATATTACGATATACGCGCCGATAAATTCTGCGACCCTCTGGGCGGTATAGACGATATAAAAAACAAGGTAGTAAATACCGTAGTCGATGCGGACAAGGTGTTCGGCGAGGACGGACTGCGCCTTATGCGCCTTGCCAGAATTTCGGCTCAAATCGGTTTTACTCCGTCAAAAGAATGTGTAAGCGGTGCCACCGCCAATGCAACTTTAATAGAGGATATAGCAAAGGAGAGGATATGGACGGAGCTATACGCTCTGCTTCGCGCCGACCTTAAATACGGCGTATCAGGCGGTCAATATTACGGACTTTTGCTGTTGCACCGAATAGGCGTGCTGGGTAAGATACTTCCCGAGCTTGCCCTCGGCGACGGGATGATGCAGAACGAGTACCACAGCTACGACGTGTTGGGACACAGTCTGCGCTGTGTGTATTACGCACCGCCCGAAATACGCCTCGCCGCGCTTTTGCACGATATAGGCAAGCCTTACTGCAAAATAAACTTCGGAAAGTTTCACCGTCACGAGGATGTTGGCGAGCGCATAGCCGAAGAGGTCTGCGCACGCCTTCGCGTCTCCAAAAAACTGACCGAAAGAACGTGTGCGCTTACAAGGTGGCATATGTACGACCTGTCGGGCGAAACTTCCGAAAAAAAGCTCAGAAAATTTCTGGTTGCCCACGCGGATATTTTAGACGACTTGCTCGCGTTGAAGCAGGCTGATTTTTCTGCGTGCAAGGACGATACGTCGGTTGCACCCTGCGTGGTCAGGTGGAGCGGCGTTTACGAAGCTATGAAAAGAGAGGGCGTGCCGCTGTCACTTAAAGAGCTTGCCGTGCGCGGCGACGGGCTGATAGCGGAAGGCGTACCGCCCGAGCTTACGGGCAGAGCGCTTTCGTATCTTTTGGGAGAGTGTGCCGCGGGAAATATTTCAAACGAGCGGGAACGACTTATAAAACACGCTAAAAGCTTTGTGAAAAATTTAAATGCGTAGCCGACCGGTTGAAGCAGTAGGACTTGGTTAGTCAGGAAAAATATAACTCGGCAATTCGTTTGATTTTTTTCGGAAGTGTATAGTATAATATCTTAAATAAAAAGTTAATTTTCCGCGCCTGCGTGCAGGAGGGAGGTCAATATGTCAAAGGGCGGGTCGAAGGCAGTTACTGCCGTCATCTCGTTTTTAATAGGATTTTTGTTTGCCTTTATCGTTGAGATAGGGGCGTTGTTCGGCGTGGGCTATTACGTCTATTCGTCGGTGGGTGTCGACCAGATTTTAAGCTTCGTAGGTCTTGACAACAGCAAGGACGAATACGTAAACAATCCCAACAATAATTTGACGCTTAAAGGGCTCGTCTCCGAGGTCAACTCCACTTTATTTAACGGCAACTGGGACGTAGCGGCTGCGGGCGGCGCCTGCATAGACCAGGTGAACGAGATTTTCCCGTTCGTAAAAGATAAGCTTTTAAATGCGGTTTACAATATATTCGACAAAAATATAGGTCTCGAATTCAGCGAAGAAGACAAGATTACTTTAGAGACCAAACCGTTTGCCGACCTTCTTACCGAAGCGCCCAAAATCGTAATGAACAATCTTTACAATATCAAGACGGGAACGCTTATGGATAACTTTATGGAGCTGAACGACGACGAGGCTTCGAGAGTTTTAAGGGCGTTTATAATGGGCGCGGAGGCGGAGTATGCGAGCGTCGACTACGGCGCAACCCCTTTTGCGGAGGAGAGCGGCAACAGTAAGAAAGAGCAGACGGGTCTTCCCGTGCTCTACGACACCTATAAGCTTTCGGACGGCGAGTATTACCGCACGCTGACCAACGCAGAACGCTGGCACGCGAACGTCGAAAAGTCGCTAATTTGCGACAGCGGCGAAACCGACAGTAACGGCAACAAAATTTACAGGCTTTACTACGTGCCTTGCAGAGTGACCGAAACCTCTATTGACGAACCCGTGGTGGAGACCCGTACGGTCAGCCTTTCTGGTAACGATTTCGAGGTTGTAAGCTTTGCCGACGACACCGATTTTATTGCGGTAAAGCCGTCGGCAGACGGAAGCTACAAGTTAAATTACAGCGATATATACGCGTCCCTCAACGAGGACAGAGCCTATGAGGATACTTCCGACAGGTTCTTAGGTTACTCCTATTACAGACCCTACGTCGAGGACAGCTTCTACAGTCAGAAGGTTACGATAGACAGTAAGAGCGTTTACAAGGTAAAGAGCGTGAACGGACTTGACTATTACCGCAATTCTGAGGGTAAGGCGATATATATGGTCCCCGCGCGTACCATAAACGATTTAAGAGGAAGCGATTCCTACGCGCCTTTGAAGTCTGTTCCCATAACCAGCGTATTAAAGAGCGACGACGACTTCGTTTCCAAGGTTTTCGGCAAGACCTCTTTAGGCGCGCTTATGGACGGAAGCACCGACCTCAAGAAGACCATCGACGGACTTGAGCTCAGCACCTTCGTAAACAACGTCGAGCCCACTAACAAGCTTATGGCTAACATAGTATTCAGGCTTTCGGACGTCAGTCAGGGCGACGGCGGCAAATACTATGCGGTTTACGACAAGGGCGGCAAGAACGAGTGCGAAGCCGAAATAACCTTAAAGAACGGATATATAGATAAGATCTACGAAAAGGGCAACTCCTCTAAAACTTTGGAAGGAGCAAAGGTAAATACAATATCCTCTCTCGCCGACGAGATAACCGTCAACGTCTTAATGGACGTGGCGGTCGACGACGCGGTGATGATGTTCCTCGGATACGGCATAACCGGAGTTTACGAAGAGAGCGGACAGCTCGGCGAAGGCGAGGACGCATTCCGCTACGACTATATAGGCACCTACAACGTAAAGCACGGCGCCCGTAATTCTCTGACCGAGAAGGTTTGCTATATTGCGGTAAAAGGCGACGGCAAGTCAATAAGCAGGGCGGTTATCAACGAAGACCCCGAAGTATTGGAAGAGGTTCCCGCAACCAGGGTAAACGAAATTTCGGTAAGAGTGAACACCATAATGGACTATCTCACCCTTCCCGATTTCCTCTCCGTCGACCCCGATGACGCAATAACTACCTATATAGGTTATAAAATCTATTCGGTAAATAAAGCGGAGACGGGCGCAACCGATACCGCCGAAAACGGCAGAGCTTACGACTATAAGGGCAAATATTCGGTGAACGGCGAGGAAGAGGTCGACTGCTTCATAACCGTAAAGCCCGACGGCAACGATTTAAAAATCGTCAAAGCCTGGTATATAGGAGAGGGCGGCGAAAGAGTGGTACTTCGCGGTACGAAGGTAAAGGAAGTTCCGGACGCTATAAGCGGAATGAAGGATAAAATTACCCTCGGCGAGATAATCAATATAGACGAAAACGACCCCAACACGAGCCAGATACTCAAAAAGCTTAAAGATACGACCATTAACGGCATTAACGACAGAATAAACACTCTGCTCGTCGACGATATATTCACGGAAAAGGAAATCAACGACAGCGCTATGCTCAGGCAGCTGCGCGGGGTTAAAGTTACCGAACTTGCCAAAGCTATTGATACCCTTCTTATTCAGCGCATATACTCGAAAGAGGTCTACGGCTTGCCCGAGGACTGCGACCCCCTCGGTATTGCGGCGTACGAAGAGGACGGCTATTACTGGATAGTCGAGGAGAGCAAGGTGGACGGCAAGACCGTGTATGCGTTCGTTCCGCTGAACGAGGGTACCGCAGACGAAGGTAAGCTCACAAAGAGCGAATTCGACGCCCGCGGCATAAAGGAGTACTATATCCGCACGCAGAAGGGAACCGACGAACAGGGCGAACCCGTCTACGAATTCAAGATGGTTTGTTACAGAATAGAGGGCGGCGAGGTCGTAAGCTTCAATTCGGGCTGGCTCTATTACGAGTACGACGAGACCGCTAAAAAATATAATTTAACCGAGATAAACGTGCCCGAAAACGCTACGGCTACACAGCGCGACGACACTATAGGCAACTTGCTTGCATCCGATTTGAAGGACGCGCTTTTAAGCGGCAAGCAGTACTACACCTACGGTGAGGCGCACGGAATGTGGCGTCTGGTGCTGTATAAGAGAACGGACGTCGATAACGACGGCGTTTCGCATCTTTTGGAAAAGGGATACACCATAAACAACTTCAACAATATGGTTGCGGTCTGCGCGAACAACGTATTCGAGGCAACTTTGATGGAACTGTACGATGCAAAGGTCATCACGGGCGTATCTCTTGCCGATCTCGACAAGCGACTGACCTGGGTAGACAAGAGCGGAAATCCCCAGACCCGTCAGCTTAAAGATTTGACCTTTAAACAGCTTATAGACGCCGTACTTACGTTCGCATCTTAATTAAATCGGTTCCGAAATTTGTTGACAACGACAACTTTATAATGTATTATAACTAAGCGCTTATTTAAAAAGTGCGTCAAACCTTGCATACCGTAAGTGGTATGCCGATTAAGTCCGGGAGGTGTAAAATTATGAAAACTTACGAAATGCTTTACGTTTTGGACGCAAGCCTTTCCGACGAAGCCAAGGAAACTTTCACGGCTAAGTTCGAGGCAATCGTTACAAACAACGGCGGCACGGTCGTATCCACTGACAAGTGGGGCGTTAAGAAGTTGGCTTATCCTATCAACTATAAGTCCGACGGCTATTACGTTCTTATGACCTTCGAAGCCGAGGGCAACGTTGTGAAGGAGCTCGACAGAGTTGCAGGTCTTTCCACCGAAGTTTTAAGAAGAATTACGACAGTAAAATAAGGGAAAACAAATGAACAAGGTATTTTTAATAGGAAATCTCACTCGCGACCCCGAGTTGACGGAGACTTCGAGCGGCGTTTCAATCTGCCGCTTTGCAATCGCCGTAAACAGAAACTATACGGGCTCCGACGGAGAGAGAAAGACTGATTTCTTCAACGTTACCGCTTGGCGCGCTTTGGGTGAAACCGTTTCGCGCTACGCGCACAAGGGCAACAAGGTTGCCGTAACGGGCTCTATAGAGCTTCGTAACTACGAGGACAATCAGGGCAACAAGCGTACCGCTATCGACATCGTAGCGCAGGAAGTAGAGTTCCTCTCTCCCCGCGGAAACGGCGTTGAAGGCGGCGAAGAGGAAGGGTTCGGCGCGCCTTCGAACAATGCAAAGGGCGGCAAGAAATTGCAGTCTTTTGACGACGACGGCGATATTCCCTTCTAAAAACTTACTTGCATTAGCGGACAAGCCCGCATTACGCATTTTAAGTTTTATTTAATTTTATTAAGAGGTAATTATCAATGGAAGATAAGAAAGAGTTTAAAAAGAGCTTTAAAAGAGCTCCCCGCAGAAAGGTCTGCGTTTTCTGCCAGGAGAAGGTGGAGGCTATCGACTACAAGGACGTAAACCGTCTTAAAAAGTTCGTTACCGAGTCGGGTAAGATGCTTCCCCGCCGTATGAGCGGCACCTGCGCTAAGCACCAGCGCGAGCTTTCTACCGCAATCAAGCGCGCAAGAATAGCGGCTCTGCTTCCCTTCAAGGGCGAGTAAGAGAGCGTATCCGTAATCTACAACCTAACCGTTGCAAGATTGCAAAAAATTTGTAAAAAATTAAAAGGTTGCCGATTGGCAACCTTTTTTAGTATTCCGATTTACCTATAAGGAAATCACAACTTACTCCGAAATAATTGCTTATTACCCAAAGAATTGTTAAATCGGGTTCTAACTGCCCTGTTTCCAAATAGGATATTTTGCGCTGTGTTAAATTAAGTGCTTTTGCAAGTTCTGTTTGGCTTAATCCTTTTTCTTTTCTTAAATCCTTTAATCTTTCCGCAAAAATAATATTCATAATAAAATTTTAGACATTTTATATCTAAAAACGCTTGATTTAGATAATAATTATCTGTAAAATAATATCAATCTAATACAATATGGTTAAATTATGGAAGAAAAAAAGCATTGTTACGGGTGCAGATATTACAATCCGTACTATACTAAGGGATATATTAAGTTTGACAGGTGTGATATAGGGCTTTGCACGAAAAAGAAATCCACGGTGGAAAAACACGAGGTTTGCGATAAATATGCTTTTAACTGCTATGCGCGTTCGAGTTGCAGGCAAGCGGCGTTAAAGGCGCTTGCCGAGCATATAAACGTTTTGGCGGAAATAAAGCAGATTTTAGAAGAGGACGACGAAGAGGCGGTTGCGGAACTATTGTACAACTTCAAAAACCGCAAGAAATAAAGTACTCGGCAAAAAGAAGTCCAATAAAACTCCTGCGCCCCGCGCGGAAAATTTTTTCCGCGCGGGGCTTTACATTTTGGTAAAATATGGTATAATTAGTTTAATCTAATTAGAAGGAGTATTTAAAATGAGTTTTGAACAGAACTTTTCTTTAAAAGGTAAGGTTGCCTGGGTAACGGGCGCTTCCTACGGTATCGGCTTTGCAATCGCTTCCGCATACGCGGCGGCAGGCGCAACCATCGTATTCAACGATATAAATCAGGAGCTTGTGGAC
>CAYMUQ010000031.1:0-12925 GCA_964393805.1 uncultured Clostridia bacterium | reverse complement strand
GACCCTTCGTCCATAGAGTTCTGTCACAATATCGGACTTAACTACGTTTCCTGCTCGCCTTACCGCGTACCCATCGCAAGACTTTCGGCGGCGCAGGCTAACATCAAAAATCCCAGAAAGTAATTGAATTGAAGTTTATTGCCCGAGGCTCGCCTCGGGCAATATATTATAAAAGATTATGCAAGAAAAAAATATATCGGCTTCCGCCGCATTGGAGCGGTTAAAGGAAGGAAACAAAAACTATATAAACGCAGTGACTTGTTCGGGGGATATTTCACCCGAAAGGCGGCTGTACACGAGCAAGAACGGTCAAAAGCCCTATGCGGTTATCGTGACCTGTTCGGATTCGAGGGTAATACCCGAATGTATATTTTCGGCGGGTATAGGTGACCTGTTCGTAATCCGCGTCGCGGGCAACGTCATAGACAACCATCAGTTGGGCAGTATAGAGTATGCCGTGGAGCATCTCGGCTGTCAGCTCGTGGTCGTGCTCGGACATACTGGTTGCGGAGCCGTAAGCGCGGCGTCGGGTGAGAACGGCGGGTACGTAAAGTTTATCACCGACGAAATACGGCGCGCCGTGGGCTTGGAAACCGACGGGGTTAAGGCAAGTATATTAAACCTTAAATATAGCGTATCGAAAATCGAACAGCTTTTGAAAAATTGCTACGGTTTGCTCGTTACGGGCGCGCTGTACCGAACGGACAGCGGCGTTGTCGATTTCGAATTATAAATTTAATTTAAAATGCGATTTCATATAATGAACGGGGGGATTTTATGTTAAAAAGGCTTTTTTGTGTTGTAAGTTTGGTTCTATGTCTCGGTGTGCTTGCGGGATGCAATAACAGAAATAACGTCAAATATAACGCCGTGTTATATGACAATGCGGTTGATTGGATAGACGAAACCTTCGCAAGTAACAATCTTGTAAGAGGCGCATACTATGAAGACATTCAAGGCGAGCCTGAGCCTGAAATCCCGCTTCCATATTCCAGATATTTTATAGTAAAAAGCGAAACGGAATTTAACGAAATATTCAAAGAAGACTCACTTGACGTTGATTTTGAAACGCAAATGGTTATCGTTTATACGCTTAGAATAGAATATAGAAATCCCGCAGAATTGAGGAGTGTTAGTTTAGACGGTGAAACTTTAAAAATAACTTATGGGATTGAATTAATTCCGCACACCGGAAGCGCTTGCCAACCGTTTCAGCGTTGGTTTGTCATAAAAATGAATAAATTGGATATTTCTTCGGTTACGTTTTCAGAGCAATACGTTTACGTAAATAATTTTTAAAATATGCTTGAGCTGTATTTTCTCGATATCTCGGATATGACCGACGAACAATTCAATAAAATATGCGGCGGTCTGTCAGAAAGGCGTAGCGCCCGCGCGCGCGGGTTCCTTAATATGGGCGACCGATATTTATCCGCGGGAGCAGGCTATCTTTTAGACTGCGCTTTAAAAAAGCACGGTCTGAGCGAAAAGCAAGCCGAAATCTTTTACGGCGCAAACGGTAAGCCTTATTTAAAGGACTGCAATTTATTCTACAACCTGTCGCACAGTGGTGTCGTTGCGGTATGCGCGTTTTCCGACCGCGAAGTGGGGATAGATATTCAGAAGTCGGTTACGCCCTCCGACGCGCTTATAAAAAAAGTCTGTTCGGAAGACGAAATTAAGTACCTGTTATCTTTGGGTGAAGATGATAAAAGCTCAGCTTTTACAAGGCTATGGACTTTGAAAGAGAGCTACTTAAAATTTACGGGCGAGGGTATTACGCTTTCGCCGCGCAGTCTGGATTTAAACTTTTCTCACCCCGTCCGCATAAAAAGAAACGGAGAGGAGCAAGAGGTAAACTTTGCAGAGTATAGGGTCTGCGGCTGTGCGGTTTCGGTGTGCAGTCGGACAGACGAGTTCCCGACAACCATAGAGGAAATAAAAATATAGATGAAGCCGCCTTCGAGCAGAAGGCGGCTTCGTCTTTTAATCAGAATATATTTTCGAAATGCAACGAGTAGCCGTCGGGCAGAGCTTTTGTAATTTCAAGCAATACTTCGAGGTTGCCGAGCGCCAAATCGTAATGTTCCTTATAGAGGAACGCGCACGCTTCGTTGAGCCAATAGTCCACGTAAGAAATATCGTTGTGGGGGATAAAAACGTGCAGTTTGCGTTTTTTATCGTCCCATAAATTCTTTACCGCGTACGCGTCCTCGCGCGTTGCCGTTTGCTCTTCGGTCTTGTCGTACAGAGTTTCGAGCGCGGCGTTCACGTCTTTAAACTGATTTGTAATATATATGTGGCTCCAAATGAAAAAGCCGATACACAGCGCTATCGCCGATAGCGTATAAAATATAGATTTTACCACTTTGCCGCAACCTTCGTTTCAAGTATTTTATAGGGCTTGCCCTTAATCTGGAAATAAACTCTGCCGTTGCCGTCCACCGTCATAACCAGTACGTTTTTAATCTTCGCACCCTGCGCCTTTGCAAAGTCTTTCAGCTCTTCGTCGGATATTCCCGCAATGGATAAATTCTTTTTGTCGGGCTTGCCGTTGTCTATCAAAAGCACGGGAAGGGTGGGAGTAGTCTCCTCTTTTGCAAGTGCGGAAAACTTTCCGTTTGCCTCGTAAAAACCGTAGTAAACGTCGTCGAGGTTGAAATAGCCTGCTCCGCGCATACTCTCTATAAGATCGGAAACGTCGATATTGTTTTTTCTTAACTGATAACTGTCAATACCTTCCTTTGTAATAACCAGCGACGGCTTTCCGCAGATAACCGTCTTCATAGGCTTGATTAAAAAGTCTAAAAGCCATACAACCTGGTGTAAAACGAAAATCGCAAGTATTGCGATTACCCCGTACAAAAGCGGTATGGAAGTGTCCGCCATAGGGATACAGGCAAGCTCCGCGATAAGCAGAGTAATGACGAATTCAAACGGTTGCATTTCGCCTATCTGACTTTTGCCCATAAGTCGCATTACCGACAGTAACACTATAAAAATAATAGCAGTTCTTACAAATACGAGAGCCATAAAATAAGTTTGTACAATTTTATTTTCAATATTCTTGCTTAGGCGCGGGACTTTATGATATAATTACAAAAATTTATGAATCACGAAGATTACGTCGAAATAAAGCCGGGCACGGCGGTTACGCGGAAAATTTTAAATAATCTGGGCAGCCCCGACGACGGACTTAAAATAGTACACGTGGCGGGCACGAACGGCAAGGGTTCGACTGCGGAATATTTTACGCAAATTTTAATTTCCGCGGGCAAGAAAGTCGGCACGTTCACCTCGCCCGCCGTGTACGATTTTTACGACCAGTTCAGAATAAACGGCGTGCCGCTTTCCGAAGAAGCCTCGGAAAAATATTTCGAATGCGCTTTGAAAGCCGCCGAGGGCTTAGGTGCGACCGATTTCGAAATTCAGACTGCGGGCGTGCTACTCGCTTTTTATAAAGAGGGGTGCGAATACGCGGTAATAGAGTGCGGAATGGGCGGCGCGAATGATGCGACCAACGCCATAAACAAAAAGGTGCTTGCCGTGATAACTTCCATATCCCTGGAACACACCAAATATTTAGGCAACACGATAGAGGAAATCTGCGCGCAGAAGGCGGGCATTATAACGGGCGGTTGTCACGCGATAATCAACGCCCGCCAAAGTAAGGAAGCGGAAAACTATTTCAAAAAGTATTTAAATAAGACGGGCGGTCAATTCGCGGGCAGGGTGACGTACGCATACGGCGAAAACTTAAAGGAGTTTCAAAGAGTTTTTTGGTATTGCGACAAAGAGTTTGAACTGTCCTCGTCGGGCACTTTACCTCAAGTGTACGACGCGGCTACTGCGATAGAGGGCGCAAGGTATTTAGGCTTGCCCGAAGAGGCGATACGCGAGGGTATAAAAAACGCCGAGCCGCGCGGACGGGTAGAGGAGTTTAAGGCGTTCGGCAGACGGTATATTTTAGACGGCGCGCACAACCCCGAAGCGTTCGTGCCGCTGTGCGACTACCTTATAGGTACCCCGCGTGAAAAGGTCACGGTAATATTCGGCTGTTTGGAGGACAAGGACGTTGACGGCAATCTTGCCGCGCTTGCGCCTATTGCCGAAAACGTGATAGCGGTCGAGTGCGACAGTCCGCGCAAAATGCCGCTCGAAAAAATAGAAAAAAGTTGCCGCAGGCGTTTTAAGAACGTTTCCGCGGCGCAAAGCGTTACGCAAGCGCTCGACACGGCGTTTACCCAAACAGTCGTCGTGTGCGGGTCGTTCACTCTTTTAAAGGAGGCAAAATTATGGATAGAGAAAGGGCTATAAAGGCGGTAGAGGAGCTTCTTACCGCACTCGGCGAGGATATAAACCGCGAGGGCTTGAAGGAGACGCCCAGAAGGGTCGCCGACGCCTTTGCGGAGTTCGTCTCGGGCAGAGACCTCACTGCGGAGGAGCCGCTTTCAAAGACCTTCGACGCTGTCGGGGGCGATATAGTTATAGAAAAGGACATAAGCTTTTCCTCCACCTGCGAGCATCACTTAATGCCCTTCTTCGGCAAAATGGCGATTGCATATATACCCGACAAGCGCGTGGTCGGACTTTCCAAGCTTGCGCGTTGCGTTGAAATTTACGCTCACCGTCTTCAACTGCAGGAGCGGCTTACCGACCAGGTTGCCTCGGCGATTATGCAGTATCTCGCTCCCAAGGGTGTACTCGTATGGTGCGAGGCGGAGCACACCTGTATGACCTGCCGCGGAGTTAAAAAGGCGGGAAGTAAGACGGTTACCTACAAGGTTGCGGGCGATTTCCCCGCGGACAAGTTTGCCGAGGTTTTAGCGCAGTTAAGATGAAGATAGGCGGCAGGGTATTTGAAAATTACACCTACGTAATGGCGATAATAAACCTTACGCCCGACAGCTTTTTTAAAGAGAGCAGAACGGGCGCGGACGACGTGCTTTTCAAGGTTGAAAAGGCGGTAAAGGAAGGTGCGGCGCTAATAGATATAGGCGCGCAGTCCACCCGACCGGGGTACAGCGAAGTACCGTCTGCGGAGGAGCTTGACAGACTATTAACTCCCTTGACGCTTATTAAGCGTAATTTCGGCGTGCCCGTTTCGGTTGATACCTATTTTTCCGATGTGGCTTACGAAGCTTTAAAGGCGGGCGCGGATATGATTAACGATATTTGGGGACTGAGCCGTGATAACCAAATGGCGAAAATAATCGCCGATGCAAGCGCTTCGGTCTGCATAATGCACAACTCGCCTATACAGTTAAAAGGTCAAGTCACCGAACAGGTCACAGCCTTTTTAAAGGACGCTGTGCAAAGGGCAACGGTCGCGGGCATAGCCGCCGATAAAATTTGTCTCGACGGCGGTATAGGCTTTGCCAAGGACGCGGCGCAAAGTCTTGAAATGCTGAATAACTACGGCAGGCTCAAAAGCCTCGGTTACCCGCTCTTACTCGGTGCGAGCCGTAAGTCGCTGTTCGGCGGCAGGGTAGAGGACAGACTGCCGCAAACGCTGAACGCAACAAGACAAGCGGCGGAACAGGGCGTGTTGTTCGTGCGTGTTCACGACGTCGCGGAAAACGCCCGCATTATAAAGGAAGTATATGGTTATTGAAATCAAGGGGCTTGAAGTTATAGCCCGCCACGGCGCGTTAGCCGAGGAAAAGGTAAACGCCCAGCCGTTTATATTCGACGTAATAATAGTTACGGAAGATAATGCGGCGCAGAGCGACGACCTTAACGATACGGTGAACTACGCAGAGGTCTGTGAGCTGATAGACGGGATATGTAAAAACAACTGCTTCGACCTAATAGAAAAGCTTGCGGGCGAGACGGCGTTTTCCATTGCCGAAAGGTTTGCTAACGCAAAGTCGGTACAAGTTACCGTGCATAAACCGCAGGCCCCCGTGGGTATGAAGTTTTCGGATATCAGCGTGACGGCAGAAACCGAGAGAAACACGGTATATCTCTCGCTCGGCTCGAGCGTCGGCGACACGAAAGTCGCCTTGGACGGAGCGATAACCGCTCTCGGCGAACTGCGCGGCGTGAAGGTTATCAAAATTTCGGACTATATGGAAAGTCAGCCGTACGGCGGGGTCGCACGAAACACCTTTTTAAACTGTGCCGTCTGCTGCGAGTGTCTTCTGTCCCCCCGTGAGCTTTTAGAAAAGCTTCACGAAATCGAGGACAGGTTCGGAAGAATACGCCAAAAGCGTTGGGACGACAGAACGCTCGATATGGATATTATTTTCTTCGGAAACAAGACGGTGGTGGAGGACGGACTGTGCATACCGCACCCCGATTACCAAAACCGCTCTTTCGTTTTGGAACCGCTCAAAAAAATTGCGCCCTCGCTCGTCTGTCCTAGGCTTCATAAGCGCATTTCAGATATGTAAATCAGCTTATACGCGGCGCCCGCAATGTGGAAAATTGCGGGCGCCGCTTCGCTTAAATTCGCCAAAAACCGCTAAGAAATGCCGATTTATAGATTTTTTTGTGCAAGTTGCACAATTTTTTTGTTTTTATCTATACAAACCTCGATGTCGGTGCTATAATTGCGCATAGTGGATAAGAATTTTCTCGGTGCCGCAGGCGCTGTAAATCAGCTTGGAAATACAAGAAAATTAGTTATTTTTAACATATAGGCAGTCTCAAAGAGGTATATCATTTTGGAAAAAATAGGAATTATAGATTTAGGCTCGAACTCGGCAAGACTTGTGATAGTCAATCTCTTCGAAGAGGGATATTTTATGGTCGTGGACGAGCTTAAAGAGAGCGTGCGTCTCGGTCAGGATATGGAACGCGACGGCTTTTTAAAGCCCCAGCGCGTTGCTGAAACCATTAAGACTTTGAAAATGTTCAAAAGGTTGTGCGACGCAAGCGGGGTAAACCGCATTATCGCAGTTGCAACCGAGGCGGTAAGAAGGGCGAAAAACCAACGCTCTTTCCTGGACGAAATTCAGACGAGCTGCGGAGTAAAACTTAGGGTGCTTTCCGCGGAAGAGGAGGCTACTTTCGTCTACCGCGGAGTAATAAATTCGATGGACGTTCCCAAGGGCGTCATTTTAGAGATTGGCGGCGGCTGCACTAAAATCATATATTATAACCGCAGGAATATGTTAAGATTCGCCACGCTTCCTTTCGGAGCGGTGACGCTTACCGACCAGTTCGCAACCCAAGGCTTAAAGCCCGAGGAGCAGGCTGTGAAGATGGAAGAGTTCTTTGCAGAACAGCTCGAAACCATAGACTGGCTCTCGGAAATCGACCCCGACGCACAGATGATAGGCGTGGGCGGTTCGTTCCGCAACCTTTTCAAAATTAATAAGATGGTACACAAGTACCCTCTCGATACGGTGCATAACTTTACTCTTGCCACTGAGGACTTTATGCCCGTTTACGATATGATAAAGGTTCTCGACCTCGACAAGAAAAAGAAGATAAAGGGGCTCTCCGCCGAGCGCGCGGACATACTTCCCGCGGCGCTTGCTATAATTAAGGCGTTCGTTACGAGACTTAATTTCCAGTCGTTTACCATTTCGGGCGCGGGTCTCAGAGAGGGCATAATGTTCAATCAGGCGCTTCCATCGACGATAGATAAGCCCGTTTCCGACGTTATGAATTATTCGCTTACCACGCTCGTAAAATACTACGGGTGCGACGAAAAGCACGTCGAACACGTCGTTAATTTAAGCATACAGCTTTTCAAACAGCTCAGGGTTTTACACAAATTCCCCCGTCAGTACCTTAAAGTTTTAAAGGTTGCGGCTATGCTTCACGACTGCGGTATGCGTATGAAATATTACAATCACCAGCGCCACAGCTGTTATATGATACTCAATTCGACGATATACGGCGTAACCCACAGAGAGATAGTGCTTGCGGCGTTTACGGCTTGCTGTCATAAAAAAGAGGATATAACCCCTTACGACTGGAACCGTTACCGCGACATTTTACAGGAGGATGACGCGGAGATTGTAAAGCGCCTGGGCGTGATGCTTCGAATTGCCGAGAGCCTCGACAGGAGTATGGCAGGCGTGGTAAAGGGCATAAATTGCGACATTTTAGGCGATTCGGTAATCATGAAGACCGAGGTGGAGGGCGACGCGTCGCTCGAAATCAGAGACGCAATGCTTGCCTCTGCAGAATTTAAGAAGTCTTTCCGTAAGAATTTGGAGATACTTTAATACGGAAAAATCTAAAATGCGTATTATACTTGCAAGTGCTTCGCCCCGTCGGCGCGAGCTTATGCGCGGAATAACGACCGATTTCGAGGTTATCCCCGCTAAGAGAGAGGAAAAGGTCAATCTGTCGCTCTTTCCCGAAAAAATAGCCTGCGGACTTGCCGAAGCCAAATGCGACGAGGTGTTTTCTGACAATCCGCGAAGTCTGGTAATAGCCTGCGACACGATAGTAGTCTTAGGCAATACCGTTCTCGGGAAACCCAAAGACGCCGAGGACGCGAAGAAAACTTTGAAAATGCTTTCGGGCAGAACGCATAAGGTAATAACGGGCGTATGCGTACGCTCGCCTTCTAAGAAGTCGGTTAAAGACGAGGTTACCGAAGTGCGCTTCAATAATCTGACCGATGAGTTTATAGAAAAATACGTTGAGGGCGGCTCGCCTATGGATAAGGCGGGCAGCTACGGAATACAGGACGGCGGCGTGGTCAAGGCGTACTACGGAAGTTATACGAACGTAGTCGGCTTTCCCGTAAGTCTCGTCAAAAAAATGATTCAAGAAGTACTTTAAGATGAACAGAGTGGTAGTTGATATCGGGTCGTGGGTGACTAAAATATGTATGCCCGGCTGCGGAGTCGTGCTTTCAGAGGCAACCTGCGTTGCTCTTCAGGATGACGGAAGCGGCTCGCAGAGCATCAGGGCTTTCGGCGACGTTGCCCGCGCGCTGTCGGGCAAGGCGGCGCAGAATACCCGTATAGTCAATCCCGTCTGCGAGGGCGACATAGTTCATCCCGAGCTCTTATCACTTCTTTTGACCTATTTTCTCGAAAAGATAGAAATAAACAAAAAACAGGCGCGGTACACCGAGATAATGTTCGTCGTTCCGACGAGCGCCTCGGCAGAGCTCCGCGCAAAATATATCGAGCTTGCCCAGAGCTGTAGTATAGGAAGAGTATATTTTACCCGTACTCCGTATGCGGCTGTGCTCGGTCACAACGTAACGCTGTCGGATACTTCGCCTATGTTCTGCGTGGACGTAGGATACGGAAAAACCGACATTGCGGTGTTCTCGCTCGACGGAATAATTTCGGGCTTTACCGTAAATCTGGGCGGCGGCAACATCGACGTTCACGTAATGGATTTTATGGCGGACTATTTCTCGCTTAAAATAGGCGCGAATACCGCTGAAAAACTTAAAATAACCGTAGGTTCTCTTTTGGAGGACGACAATAAAACGACGGTTGTAAACGGCAGAGACGCAAATTCGGGCGCACCCTCGTCGGTAGCGGTAAACTCTTCGCACCTCGAAGAGATTATCAAGCTCTACGTGGATAAAATCGTCGAGTACGTACACGCCGTTTTATCCGACCTTCCCGCAGAGGTTTCCTCGGCGGTTCTCGACGGAGGAATATATATTTCGGGCGGACTTACCAAGCTCGACGGGTTCTCCGAGTACTTTGCAAGTCAGCTCGAAATGAAGGTAAACGTCTGCGAAGAGCCTTCGCTTGCTTCGGTTTTAGGCGGCTGTACGGTTCTTTCCAGTCCCAACCTTTGCGCGAAAATCGCAACGCTCGACTGATTATTTGATAATGATAAGGTAAAATACCGTAAAATATTTAAATTTTATGATTTGAGGCGGAAAAATGCTTTCTGAATTATTATTCGGATACGACAACGGAATAACTGTGAAAAACATTCTCTACTGCAGTTTTGACATATGTGCATTACTGCTTACAGCCGTTGTCACTGTTAATTATTTTTTCAGTAAAAAAATAAAAAGCCGAACGTCGGCGCTCTATCGCACGATGCTCATCTTAACGCTTTGTGCAACCGTTTTCGATTTCCTGTATCTGGTTACGAAATATATGGTGGATACGCCGAGCTGGCTTTTTAACACCTTTAAGATTTTGTTCTTTATTGCTTACTCGCTAACGGGCATCGTCTTTCTGGTTTATTCGGACGCGTTCGTATATGAAAATACTACAATTCCGAAGATAAGGTACGTAGAAGCCAACGGTCTCTGCGTTATGGCGCTTACGGGCGTTATAATATCGGCGGTATGTCTCTACGGCGGATTTGAACGCGTGGGCTCAGCGCGCTCGGAATACCTCTATAAACACATAATTTTCGCCGCGCAACTGCTATCTATAGCTATGGCTATGATGATAACCATAGTTTACCGTCACAGGCTGAAGTTGCGTCATAGGTTAAACGTCTATCTTTTCCTTGCGCTTAACATACTTGCCGCCGTTTTACAACTTATACTAAGCTGGCACGTAAGCTGTTTCGGAATGGCTATTGCCGACCTTATGTTGTACATAACTTTACAGCGCCCCGAAGAGGAGATTGACTCGGTCAGCGGCTTATTTAATGCTCACACATTCGGGTTCAGAGTACGTGAAAGGCTCAAAATCGGCAAACCCTTCTACGTGTGCGTAGCCGAAATCAGCAATATGTCCATAGTCAATACCACGTTCGGTATTCACGGCGGTAACGAAGTAATAAAGGAAGCGGCTAAGCGCCTTCGTGCAATAGTTCCCAAAAATTACTACGTTTATCGTTTGGGCGGCGTAAGATTTGCAACCATTATAAACGATTTAAAGGAATTCGAAAAACTCGAAAAACAATATTCGACCGTCTTTATGGAGCCGTTTGAAATCGGCGGCAGTAAAATGCACCTGTCGGCGGCGGCTTGCAGAATAGACTTCCCCGAAGTTACCGATAATATTTCCGACGTTGACGAAATAATCAAATATTACCGTACGGAGGCAAAGAGTTCCGATAAAATTTTAATCGCCGATAAAGAAGCGGTAGAGCGTTCGCGCCGCCGCCAGAAGGTGGACTACGCAATTCAGAGGGCAATAAAAAACAATTCTTTTAAGGTTTATTATCAGCCCATATACAGCGTTCAGAACAATTCTATAAACGCGTGCGAGGCGTTAATCAGATTAATCGACCCCGAACTCGGCTTCATCCCTCCCGACGAGTTTATACCCGTTGCGGAACAGACGGGAAGAATAGTCGAGGTCGGCAGAATAGTAATGGAAGAGGTGTGTCGCTTCCTCAAAGAACAGAAGCCCGACAGATTTGGTATAGAGTTCGTGGACGTCAACCTTTCGGTCATTCAGTGTATGCACCCCGAAATAACCGAAGATATAGACGGCATACTTTCAAAGTACGGCATACCCCGTACGATGGTAAATTTAGAGGTTACCGAAACCGCTTCGGCGCAGTCGTACGCGCTGTTGCAGTCAAGGCTCAACGAATTGCACCAGAGCGGCTTTACCATTTCGCTCGACGATTTCGGAACGGGTTTCTCTTCGGTCGAATACCTCATAAACTTCCCGTTCGACGTAGTTAAACTCGATAAATCTCTCGTCTGGGCGTATATGAGCACCAAAAAGTACGAACCCATATTAAAGCACTATATGCCTATGTTGCACGGTCTCGGCACGAAAATAGTTGCGGAGGGCGTGGAGACGATAGAGATGGTCAACGCCTTAAAGGAACTCGGTTGCGACTACCTGCAGGGTTATTACTTCTCGAAGCCCATACCCGAGGAAGCTTTTATGGAGTTTATTAAACAAGGTAACGTAAAAACCGCATAAGCGGTCACGAATAGAAAACAGCGGAGCTTTCCGCTGTTTTTATTTTACAAAAGTTTAAAATTCGATTATAATAATAGGGAAATGAAACAACCGAGTAAATTTATAAGAAATTTTTGTATAATAGCGCACATCGACCACGGTAAGTCTACGCTCGCCGACAGGCTTATGGAGCACACGGGACAGGTGTCCAAGCGCGATATGGAGGAACAGCTTCTCGATTCTATGGACATAGAAAGAGAGAGGGGCATTACCATTAAGCTCACGCCCGTAAGAATGTTCTACGACGCCGACGACGGCAACGAGTACGTGTTCAATCTCATTGACACTCCGGGTCACGTTGACTTTACCTACGAGGTCTCGCGTTCTCTCGCCGCGTGCGAGGGCGCGATACTTATTGTCGACGCATCGCAGGGTATCGAGGCGCAGACGCTTGCAAACGTCTATCTTGCGCTTGAAAACAATCTTGAAAGCGTACCCGTTATAAATAAAATAGATTTGCCTTCCGCCCGTCCCGACGAGGCGAAAAAGGAGATAGAGGACGTAATAGGTCTCGACGCCTCTTACGCGCCGCTCGTTTCCGCCAAAGAGGGCACCAATATAAAGGACGTGCTTGAAGCGGCGGTAAAATACTTCCCGCCCCCTCAGGGCGACGAGGACGCGCCTTTGAAGGCACTCATTTTCGACAGCTACTACGACAACTACAAGGGCGTCATTTTATTCGTGCGTCTTATGGACGGCAAGGTTAACGTCGGCGACAAGATAACGACATTCCGCTCGGACAAGATTTACGACGTCACGGAAGTGGGAGTTTTTGCGCCTGCGCCGCTACCCAAGGACGGACTGTCCGCGGGCGAGGTCGGCTACGTTGCGGCTTCCATCAAGTCAATACAGGACGTCGCGGTCGGCGATACTTTAATAAACGCCGAGAACCGTGCCGCGGAGCCTCTCCCCGGTTATAAAAAGGTACAGTCCGTGGTATTTTGCGGAATTTATCCGCTTGACGGCTCGAAGTTCGGCGATTTGAAAGAGGCTCTGTTAAAGCTTCAATTGAACGACGCTT
Organism: uncultured Clostridia bacterium; assembly: GCA_964393805.1. GTDB lineage: Bacteria > Bacillota > Clostridia > Christensenellales > Borkfalkiaceae > Coproplasma. Next base: position 79 of record CAYMUQ010000031.1, on the reverse strand, counting down.
CCTTAGTATTTGAGCCGGACTCCTCGCAGGCGCTCGGTTTCGGCTTCAGGTGCGGCTTTTTGGGGCTTTTGCATATGGA
>CAYMUQ010000030.1:0-12938 GCA_964393805.1 uncultured Clostridia bacterium | reverse complement strand
CATATTTTAAAGGAGGCCCCCTATGCCGATTAGTGAAAAAGAACTAAACTGTAAATTCGTAATTTAAAAATTATTACGGCAAAAGACAAACAGCGGCAAGGCTTAAGCGCCTTGCCTTAAATTTTTTATTTAATTGGGTTTACCTATTGCTTTTAACCTTTAAAGTATGATATAATTTATTAGTGGAAATAAAAGCTTGAAGAGGTATCTATGAAACCTAAATACAAAAGAGTTTTAATAAAACTGTCGGGCGAGGCGCTTGCCGGCGCAGAGGGTCACGGACTTAACGAAACCGTAATGGCGGGAGTGGTAGACCAGATAGTGGCTATCAAGAATATGGGCGTGGAGATTGCTCTCGTTATAGGCGGCGGTAATTTCTGGCGCGGCAGACAGGGCAAGAAGATGGACAGAACCACGGCAGACCATATGGGTATGCTCGCAACGGTTATGAATTCGCTTGCAATGATGGACGCTCTCGAACAGCGCGGAATACAGACCCGAGTTCAGACCGCGCTCATTATGACCTCGCTTGCCGAGCCCTATATTCTTAGAAAAGCTTTGAACCACTTCGTCAAGGGTAGGGTGGTGATAATGGCTTGCGGCACGGGCAACCCGTACTGCTCGACCGATACTGCCGCCGCACAGCGCGCCTGCGAAATTCAGGCAGACCTTTTGATGATGGCGAAAAACATAGACGGCATATACGACTGCGACCCCAAGCTAAACCCTTCTGCAAAGAAGTACGACCACATAAACTATATCGATATAATCAAAAACGGCATAAAGGCTATGGACGCCACCGCCGCTACGATGTGTATGGAGAACAACATACCCGTCGTTGCGTTCGGGCTTGACGAAAAGGATTCGATAGTGAGGGTAGTGTGCGGCGAGAAGCTCGGCACCGTAATAGACAACAACTAACCGTAATAAATAAAGATAATTGAGGAGAAACAGAAATGGAAAACGAGATGATTGAAGAAATATTACTTATCCTTGACGACAAGCTTGAAAAAGCACTGTCCGTACTTAAAGAGGACTATGCGGCGATAAGGGCGGGACGCGCCAATCCGCACATACTCGACAAGGTAACGGTTGACTATTACGGCGCAATGACGCCCGTAACGCAGATGGCTAACATCTCCGTGCAGGAGGGCAGATGCCTCGTCATTTCACCCTGGGACGCTTCCGCGCTCAAAGGCATCGAAAAGGCGATACAGATTTCGAATATAGGTCTCAACCCCACCAACGACGGTAAGGTTATAAGGCTCGTTTTCCCCGAGCTCACCGAAGAGCGCCGCCGCGACCTTGCCAAGCAGATAAAGAAGATGGGCGAGGACGCAAAGGTTGCTCAGCGTAACATCCGCCGCGATGCTATGGACGGACTTAAAAAATTAAAGAACGACAAGACCATCTCCGAGGACGAGTTCGCTTCGGGTGAAAAGGAAGTGGAGAAGATGGTTTCCGACGCCGTTGCAAAGGTCGACGCGGCCGCCGCGGCTAAGGAAAAAGAAATTATGACAGTTTAAGGTCTCGTGAAAATCTCGTTCTTGAGGCGAACTGCGCAAAAAGGCGCGTATTGAATAATGGTAAAGAAAAATTCGGCAATTCCTACTCACGTGGGACTTATAATGGACGGAAACGGGCGCTGGGCAAAGAAGCGCCTTCTTCCCCGTTCGGCGGGTCACGGCAACGGTATGAACAGAATGATAGCCCTTGCCGAGCACGCCTGCGACGTCGGAGTTAAATATTTCACCGTCTACGCGCTGTCCACCGAAAACCTCTCGCGCCCTGAAGAAGAGCTTGAAAAGCTGTACTCTCTCATTATTAAATACTTTAAAGAGAACGTGCAAAAGCTCATTAAAAAAGGTGCGTGCGTAAAGGTGATAGGAAATATCTCGCTTTTGCCGACAGAGGTGCAGAGCGCCATACGCGAGGGACTTGCGCTCTCTCCCGAAAGTGCGCCGTTCACCTTTATCTTAGCGCTTGCGTACGGTTCGCGTCCCGAAATTATAAACGCGGTAAACCTTGCAATAGAGCGCGGTGAAAAGGTCACCGAAGAGGACTTTAACAGTTTATTATACACAAGTGAAATTCCCGACCCGGACCTCATTATAAGGACGGGCGGCGAGCTGAGGCTTTCAAACTTTTTAACGTATCAGGCGGCCTATGCGGAGCTGTATTTTTCGGAAGTACTTTTCCCCGACTTTTCGGACGCGGAGTTCGATAAGGCGATAGAGGAGTACGGCTCGCGCGTGAGGCGGTTCGGCAAGATTTAAGGTATCGAAAATGTCGGAAATCGTAAAAGACGAAAACTTACAACCGGATAAAAAGGGTGCAAGCTCGATGAAATTAAGGCTCATAACGGGAGTATTCTACGTTCTCGTAATGGTCGGCTTGCTCGTTATGAAGTTGCTTATTCCCATAACCGACGACGGGCTCGATTACGGTGCGCTCGGCATTGACCTTCTGTTTGCGCTCATATCGGGCATAGGCGCGTTCGAGTTTTTAAGGGCGGTAAAAGACGTTTCCCCCGCGCAGAAGTGGGTGGCAATCGTCACCTGCGCTTTGATGACGCCCGCGTTCGTCGTGACCAAAATGGTGACTATAGGCATAGGACAAGCCAAGATTTTGGGCGGACCTGCGCTTATCGTTTTAATGGGCGTTGCGAGCGTCGGCGCACTGGTTGTTGCCGCTCTCACTATATTCGACCACGACAGAAGCGACATAAAGAGTACGGCTTATGCGGAGCTATGTATTCTGTATTGCGGCGCGCTTATCAGCGTCGGTCCGAATATCAACCATCTTATAAATAACTCGCAGGCGGCGGTGGTACTGCTGTTTTTAGTCGTTCCGCTCGTAGACACCTGCGCGTTCTTCTTCGGAAAACTTCTGGGTAAAGCGCTTCCTTTAAAGCTTGCGCCCAAGACCAGCCCCAATAAGACGGTAATAGGCTTTTTCGGCGGTATAATCGGCGGACTTACCGCGGGCGTCGTGTGCTGGGTACTGTGCGAATACACATCGGCAATGCACTTTATTTATACGGGCGCTGTTCCTTCGATTGTAATATTTTTACTGGTAAGCCTGCCTACCGCGGTGGTTGCACAGCTCGGCGATTTGTTCGAGAGCGCGGTAAAGCGCGGATGCGGTATCAAGGATATGGGAAAAATTCTGCCCGGTCACGGCGGAGTTTTAGACCGTTTCGACAGTATGATATTCGCCGCCGTTCCGATTGCCATATGCTTTATGATTATAAGATAACGCAAATAATAAAGCCCCGCGCGGGGCTTTTTGATTTTGTACAAGTTTAAGCCTCGGGTTTGATTTAATTAGACATTAAAAATTTTTTACAGGGTATAATATATATGAAGAAAATCGCGTTAGTGGGTTGTACCGGTTCTATCGGCAGACAGACTTGCGAGGTGGTTAAACGCCACGCGGACAAATTCAGTTTAGTCGCGCTCGTTGCAGACAAGTCGGATAAAGCTCTTTTGAAACAGATTGAAGAGTTCAAGCCCGCGTTTGCGGCGCTGACCGACGAAGAGGCGGCAAAGAAGGTTAAGGAAGTCCCCGGGGGCGTCACCTTTTTAAGCGGCGCAAACGCGGGATATACGGCTCTCAAAGAGTGCGGCGCGGATATCGTGCTTATCGCCTGCGGCGGATTTGCGGGACTGGGCTATTGCCTTAAAGCGGTAGAATTAAATTTGCCCGTCGCGCTTGCCAACAAGGAAAGCCTGGTCTGCGGCGGCGAGCTTTTAATGCCGCTTATAAAAGAAATAGCTCCCGTCGACAGCGAACACTCGGCAATCTGGCAGTGTTTAAATTTCAATAAAAACGTGCAATTCGAAAGGCTTATAATAACGGCGAGCGGCGGTGCGTTCCGCGGTAAGAAGTGGGAGGAGCTTAAAAAGGTCACCCCGAAAGAGGCGCTCAACCACCCGACCTGGAATATGGGCAGGAAGATAACCATAGACTCCGCGACGCTCTTAAATAAGGGTTACGAGGTGATAGAGGCGCATCACCTTTTCAACTGTCCGTTTACTAAGATTAAGACGGTGATACACCCGCAGAGCGTAATTCATTCCGCCGTGCAGTTTTCAGACGGCGCGACGGTTGCGCAGTTGTCGTACCCTACGATGGAGCTTCCGATACAGCTTGCGCTTACATATCCTAAGAGAATACAGACCGAGATACCCGCGCTCGATTTCGATAAGCTGAAAGAGTTGACCTTCGAGCCGCTCGAAAGGAAAAGCTACCCTTTGTACGATTTGGCGCTGACCTGCGGCGAAGAGGGCGGCATACTGCCTACGGCGCTCAACGCGGCGAGCGAGGTTGCGGTAAACGCGTTTTTAAAGGAAGAACTTGCGTTTACCGATATTTACAGCGTGGCGGCGGCGGTCGTCGACGGTACGAAAAACTGTAAGGTCGAAAGCCTGAGACAGCTCTGTGCGGAGGATATAAAGGCGCGTATGCGCGCGAACGAATTGTTAAAGAAATATTAAGAGGTTAAATGTCAATTCTTCTTGCGGCAAACGTAGGAAAAATTATTCTGTCCGTATTGCTTGCCATACTCGTGTTGCTTGCAATGATATGCGTGCACGAGTTCGGACACTTCATAGCCGGCAGAATACTGAAATTCAAAATAAACGAATTTGCGGTCGGGTTCGGACCTGCAATTTTTAAACACAAGGGAAAAAAACACGGCACTCTATTTTCGGTGCGGTGTTTTCCTTTGGGCGGATATTGCGCCTTCGACGGCGAGAACGACGAGGGCGGCAAGGCTCTGTACGGCAAAGAGCTGTCGTTCAACAGCCAGAAGCCCTGGAAACGCATAATCGTGCTTATCAGCGGCGCGTTGATGAATTACCTTTTCGCGCTGTTGTTTATTTTTATAAGCTATGCGGCGTTCGGGCAGTCGTGCTATAAAGTAAACGGAGTAGTGCCCGACGAGAACTATGCCGCGGAGTATTCGCTTACCGAGGGTGACGTCATTCTTGGCGCAAACGGCAGAGAGGTATATTTCGCAACCGATTTAATCGCGGCTTTAAAGGGCAAGCGCGAGGGCGATACCGTCGTGTTCTCCGTATTGCGCGCGGATAAAGAGCAGGACGTCAAGGTGGTACTCCGAGCCGACTGCAATTTCGAAAACTCAACGCAGATAAGCAAGGTTTGGCGCGCTCTCGGCGCAGACACCTACGAGGGGGCGGACGGCAACCTTTATTGGAACGTCAATGCGCAGAACGTAAAGTTCGGCTTTTTCAGCTCGCTGGGTCGGTCGTTTATGTATTCGTTCAAGACGGCGGGGGCAATATTCAGGGTGCTGGGCGAGCTGTTCACGGGCAACCTTGCGCTCAAAAATATGGGCGGTCCCGTGACCACCATAAAAGTGACCAGCGAGCTTGCCTCGCAGGGGTTACAGAGTTTCTTGCAGGTGGCGGCGTATATTGGCGTAAACCTCGCCGTGTTCAATCTTTTACCCATTCCCGCGCTGGACGGCAGTAAGGTTATATTTTGCCTTATCGAGTGGATATTCAAAAAGCCCGTGCCAAGGAAGGTGGAGGCGGCAATTCACGCAATCGGGTTTATTCTTATAATAGGATTTGCCGTGCTCGTGGATATTCTGCAATTCGCGCGGTGTTGATAAAGTAAAGCGCCCTGCGGCTGTTGCCGCAGGGCGCTTTGTCGTATTAAATTTAAGTATTGTTTGTATCTTCCGTAACCGTCGTTTCCGCAACGGTATCGGTTGTCTGTCCCGATTTCTTGTGTTTACCGTCCATCATTGTAAGCAGTCTGTCAAGCGCTTTGGTCTTTGCCGTAGCAAACAGAACGATAATGCATATAACGCAGTCTGCGGGCAGATAGACGCACTGGTATACGAACGAATAAACGAACATATTCGTGGCGGGCAAATCGACCCAAATCGAATTTTCGGCAAAATAGATAAAGCCCGAAACAAGGTGGAAGATAAATCTTGCGACGTACACCAAAACCGTGCCGAGGGTTACCTTTGCCGTAATCGAAAGCTTGCCGAACTTCGGTGCAAAGCCCATTAAACCTATGCTTGCAAACGCGAGGACGTAGTCAAGTAAGAAAGTAAGCGGCGTAAGAATATAGGGACCCGAAATAAAATTGAACAGTCCCAAAATTATGCCTGCGAGAGTGCCTTTAATCGGTCCGAATTTGTAGGCGTAGATTAAAAGCGGCACGAAGCTTGCAAGAGTTATCGAGCCTCCGAACTGCACGGGCGCCACCTTTATAAAGGAGAGCGCGAACGACAGCGCAAGGCATATGCCCGCATAAGCTATCTCGCGAGTTGAGTACTTTTTGCCGAATATGCAAATAAGCGTAATCACAACCGCAAGCACCGCTATACAGCCTATCGACACCCAGGTGACGATTTTCGTCGTCTGCTCGGAGACGGCGGTAAGTAGGGAATTGAGAAACATTAAAAAACCTCCTTTCACCGCCGTTTTAAAATTAAAAACACCCCGAAGCCGGGGTGTATAATATCATTTTACTGTACTGTCCTTCAACCATTACGTTGCGGATTCAAATGGTATAATCTCAGCCTTTCTTTGTCACAAAAGGCACCCACGACGGTTATTAAATTTTGTACATAAATAATAGCACTTTGAATTGTGTTTTGCAACTAAATAATATATAATAATCGTATGTCGTACAATTTTTATGCTTTTATGGACAGAATGAAATACATTAAAAGGTGGTCGCTGATGCGCTCAGTGCGCGAGGAGAACATAATGGAGCACTCCCAGCAGGTTGCCTTTTTAGCCCACGCGCTCGCCGTTATAAATAATAAGGTATACGGCGGCAACGCCGACCCCGAAAAGTGCGTTATGTACGCCGTCTATCACGAGTGCGGAGAGGTTATGACGGGCGATTTGCCCACGCCGATAAAGTATTTCAACAACTCTATTCACGGCGCGTATAAGGAGCTCGAAGACAAGGCCTGCGACAAGCTCATTTTAATGCTTCCCGAAGAATTGCGGGAGGACATAGGCGCGTACGTCAAGCCCGACACCGACTGTTTGGAGTATAAGCTCGTAAAGGCGGCGGACAGGTTTGCCGCGTATATAAAGTGTTTAGAGGAACAGCGTTGCGGCAATACCGAATTCGAGAAGGCGAAAAAGAGTATAGAAAAGGATCTCCGCGCAAGGAAGATGCCCGAGATCGAATACTTTATGAAAAATTTTATCCCCGCGTTTTGTCTTACTTTGGACGAACTCGAGGGTGGCATAACCGACTGAGTGCCGTTCGGATGAAAGGGAGTGGAGGCAGTCAGTTTCTGTCCGCATTAAATCAAAGTAAAATAAAAACCCCGCACAATACGTCGTGCGGGGATAGTTTTTTATTAAATTTTAATTCCGGAATCGCCTTCCAACGGTTAGTTTACACTATATTGGGTCATAACCCGTGTAGAAATTATTGCGCCGTAATCGCTACGAAATTAAAACCGTCTTTGAAATCAGATTCCGATTGACGAATAGTACATCGGACTATACCTACCTTAAAACTTCTATAGCGTTGCAATACGGTATTTTCATAACCTTTACTCCTTGCAAGACTTTAAGTTTGGTAATTTTTACGGGGCGGTCGCTTAGGCTATCCGCTCCAATTGACAAAGAGAAAATATTTAGTTTTTAAATTTTAACCATGTCCGCCTTTCGGCGCTACTTGTCCTTCATAACACTTACCTCATAGATTTGTGTTGCCAGCTAACACTTTTTGTAAGTTATTTTCTTTTTGTACTTTGATTGTAACACATTTAAAACATTTGTCAATACCTTTTTTAAAAATTTTTTGTGAAATAATTTTGCAATTTTGTAAATAAATGTATAATAATATACTTTTTCGCCTGAAAATGCGTGTCAAAACGCTAACTCTTTTATATATTAAGTGATATAATAGTTTCGTTTTAAAGAAGAGAGAAAAAATTTATGTTCGTCGTTGACAACGCAATAAGATTTGTAGCGGTACTTGCTGTAATACTTCTTTCTACCAAGACGCTGGGGCTCGTGTTCAGACATTACGGTTTGCCGCAGGTTCTCGGCTTTATCATTGCAGGGCTTTTAATAGGTCCCGCAATCTTCGGTGAGCTGTGCGGTTTCGCCATAATAGGTTTCGAGGGCAGGGGATATAACGCTCTGTTCCTTCTTGCCGAGAACAACTATCTTGAAATCTTTTCGAAGATAGGCGTACTGTTGCTTATGTTTTCGGCGGGTCTCGAAACCAACCTCGACGAGCTCAAACATACAGGTCTTGCATCTGCGCTCGTCGCGTGCGCGGGCGTTGCGGTACCGCTTATATTAGGGTTTTTAATAGCACTGCCGTTCGGAAGCATAGGTCTCGGCACCGCCAACCTTTTCAAGTGTATATTTATCGGCACTATTTTAACCGCGACTTCGGTTGCTATAACCGTGTCGGTGTTAAAGGAGTTAGGCAAGATAAACACCAAACTCGGAACTACAATAGTTTCCGCCGCGATTATCGACGACGTCATAGGCATAGTTTTACTGTCAGTCGTTACAGGGTTTGCCAAGAGCAACGCGGGTCAGCCCGTAACCGACTTTGCTTCGTTTAAGGCTACGCCTTACGGCACCGTCATAATGATAGTCTTATTCTTTGCGTTTGCAATCGCGGGCGGCTGGGTGGTCTCCAAGCTCTTCAAGTGGATGGACAAAAGATACCCTTCAAAGATAAGACTTTCGATATATTCCCTCGTCGTGTGCTTCGGCTATTCGTGGCTTGCGGAGGAGGTGTTCGGAGTTGCTGACATTACGGGTGCGTTCCTTGCCGGCATAGTTCTTTCGACCGACCACAGGGCAAGCGTGTATATCGACGAAAAGGTCGATGCAAGCTCGCGGTCTATATTCGCTCCCGTATTCTTTGCCAACATAGGTATCTCTTCAATCTCGTTTCTCGGAATGAAACCGCAAATTCTGCTCTTTGCATTCGTTGCGGTTTTAGTCGGACTTATAGGCAAAATCGTCGGTTGCGGAGCAGTCTGCAAGGCGTTTAAATACAGCTGGCGCGAGAGTGCTATAGGCGGCGTCGGAATGATGGCGAGGGGAGAGGTTGCGCTCATAGTCACGCAGACGGTTACAAGCTCCGCTCTCGGTGAAAACGCGCTGGGCGGCGAGTTTATGTTAATGACTGTATTGCTCATTCTCGTTTCGTCCATATTGACGCCGATACTTTTGAAGGTGCTGTACAAGGGCGTCAAGGAGCCGCAGACGGGGCATCTTATCGACCCGGACGATTAAACTGTGTTAACAAAACGATAGCCCCGCGGCGTTCCGCCGCGGGGTAGCGAGCCGCCACGGGCAAGTCCTTTAAATACTTGCGCGGTAAATAAACTTAATCACAGCAAAACGAAAGCCCCGCGGCAAAATTGCCGCGGGGCTTAGTATTTCGGTTATAAAATTATTTCAGGTAGTATTCGTTACCTACGCGGATAACCTCGACCTTTTCGGCAGGGTCGCCGAGCGTAATTTTAAGCGCTTCCTTTTCGTTTGCCTTGCCCTCGAATTCAACGGTGAGGGTAGTGCTTTCAACGGCGGCTATGTGCAATACCTCGTCGGTCTGGTCGTTTCTTATAAGGTTGCCTGCGGCAATCTGTTCGTCGTCGTCAAGGGTTATAAGATAGTTTTCGTCAAGGTGTTCCTCAACCGATATTTCGGGGGTAACCGACAGAACCGCCGCGCTTGCAAATACGGTATACTTTGCGTGGCTCTTGTCAAAATCACTCTGTAAACGCATATCGTAAGTCGCGTCGTTGAACTTATTGCCCAGCTTTTTGAAAAAGCCTACCTTTTCTTTTTTTTCTTCTTCCTTTTTCTCTTCGTCAGCCATTTTATTTATCCTCCGATTTTTTATTTTTAGCGGCTTTTTTCTCAGCCTTTTTTCTTTTCTTCATTTCAGCCTTGGTTTCGGCTTCGGCGGCTTTTTGTTCTGCCTCTTTCTTGGGATTTTCGTCCTTGACCTTAGCGGGGGCGGGTAATTTCAGATTAGAAGCCTTGACCGCCTTTGACCCGTCCTCGGGATTTAAGTGTACGTCAACCTGTTTGAAGGGTATCTCGATGCCGTTCTCGTCCAAAGTATTCTTGAACGCCTCGGTAAGCGCAAAGTAGACAGTCCAGTAGTTTTCTCTTCTGCACCATACGCGTACCGTAAAGTCGAGCGAGCTCTCGTTCATATTCTTAAGCTCTACGAAGGGAGCGGGGTCGGCAAACGCCAGTTCGTTCGCCGCGCAGACGGCTCTCAAAATTTCTTTTACAATCGCTATATCCGAGCCGTACGAAACCTGCACGAGCATATCCACGCGCCTCGTATCCTTTGCCGAAGCGTTTACTATGACGTTGTTTGCAAGCGAACCGTTGGGTATAACCACCGCCTTATTGTCGGGAGTTACTATGTGCGTGTAGAACAGCTTGATATCCTCGACCGTGCCTTCCTGACCGTTGCTAGTTATGTAGTCGCCTATCTTGAAGGGGCGCATAACGATAAGAATTACGCCGCCCGCGAAGTTTGCGAGAGTTCCCTGTACGGCGAGCGAAATGCCGACGCCGAGAGAGGCGATAACCGCGGAGATAGAGGCGGTCTCTATTCCCACGTAGCCGATAAGGCAGACTAAAATTATAATTTTAAGTACTATTTTTACGGTCTGCGTGCCGACGCGCGAGAGCGTTTCGTCACGGTGTTTTCTCTGTAAGCTTTTGTAAATTTTTTTGGTGACCGCGTTGACTATCATAAACGATACGACGAGCAGTACCAGAGCGATAACTACTTTAATTCCCGTAGAAGTCAGCCAGTCTTTTATCTTGTTCCAGACGTCGTTCCAGCTGATATCGCCTTCGGCGAGTAAACTTGTAATCATACTTTAAGCTCCTTTAATTATTTACAAAAATATTATAAATCAGACGCCCCGTTCTTTGCAAGGGATTTATTGTGAAAATTAAAAAAGACGGCTTTAAAGCCGTCCGTAAAAAATCGAATTATGGAGTTTCGGTCGTATCGAAAAGAATATCAGTGGGAGAGTATCCAGTCCTTTACGCGCTCTCTCTCGATAGGGGTTATATCTTCGTGCGTATAACGCGACATTAAGCCGCCGTTCGTGTAAATGAAATATCTGCCGTCTAAGGTTATGTACAGCGTCTCTTCGTAGCCCGCGGCGTCTCCCGGTGCTCCGTATGTAAATTTCTTGTCCAACGTCGCTCGCGACGTGTCGTAAGTTACACCGCCTATTTCTTTTCTCATTTCGTCCCTCTTTAAATTACGGGTACATTGTATCACCAGCAAAAAAATTAGTCAATATATATTGTCCGATAACCTTCAAAGTACCCGCAATGTTAAAACCTGAAACATTTTATGAAATAAAATAACTTTATAATACTTGAGATATGTCAAGTAAAATTGCTTGACAAAAGCTTTGCCGCAGACTATAATCGTATCCGTCAAACGACGGGGAGGAAGGTTTTGCCTATGGATAAGCTTGCGTTTATGCGGCTGTGGGATTTGTACGGCAAGCTTCTTACTCCGACCCAGCAGGAAATAACCGATATGTATTTCAACCTCGATTTGACGGTATCGGAAATCGCCGACGAAAAGGGTATTTCGCGTCAGGGCGTTTCGGATTGTCTCTCTATCTGTAAAAGAGAACTCGAAGGGTATGAAGAGAAGCTCTGCCACGCAAAGCTTGCCGACGCGAACCGCGAGGCAAAGATTTGGGCGGAGGAGTTTTTGAAAAAGCACCCCGAATATAAGGTTGAAATAGAGCGTTTAAAGACAATTATAGACAGGTAATTTATGGCGTTGTTCGCATCATTATCCGAAAGATTAAACCATATATTTTCAAAGCTTACCAAGCGCGGCAGACTTACCGAGCTTGAGATTAAGACTGCAATGCGCGAAGTGCGCGTTGCGCTTTTGGAAGCCGACGTAAATATAAGGGTTGCAAAGGAGTTCTGCGCCAACGTCTCCGAAAAGGCGGTCGGCGAAAAGATACTCGAAAGTCTCAACCCCTCTCAGCAGGTTATAAAGATAGTAAACGAGGAGCTTATCGCTTTAATGGGACCGGGAAGCGTCAAGCTTACGGTTGCGCCCAATCCCCCGACGGTTATTATGATGTGCGGCTTACAGGGCGCGGGCAAGACAACGCTTTGCGGCAAGCTTGCTCTTCTTCTGAAAAAGGGCGGAAAAAAGCCCCTTCTGGTTGCCTGCGACGTGTATCGTCCCGCGGCTATTAATCAGCTTAAAGTCGTCGGTAAAAACGTGCAGACCGAAGTGTTCGAGAAGGGTACTCAGGACCCCGTAAAGACCTCGAAAGAAGCAATAGAATACGCAAAGTCAATGGGCTACGACACGGTTATCATAGATACCGCAGGCCGCCTCGAAATAGACGAAAACTTAATGCAGGAGTTAGAGAGAATAAAGTCCGCCGTGCGCGTGGACGAAATTCTTCTGACGGTAGACTCGATGATGGGTCAGGTTGCGGTAAACGTCGCAAAGACCTTCAACGAAAGGCTCGAAGTCACGGGCATAGTTTTAACCAAGCTCGACGGCGATACGAGAGGCGGCGCGTGTCTTTCCATAAAGGCGGTCACGGGTAAGCCCATAAAATTTATCGGCGTCGGCGAAAAGTCCACCGATTTGGAGTACTTCTATCCCGACAGAATGGCATCCAGAATACTTGGTATGGGCGACGTCTTGACGCTCATCGAAAAGGCGCAGGAAGCCGTCTCGATGGAAGAAGCCAAAAAGATGCAGAAGAAGATGCTCGAAAACACTTTCACCTTAGAGGATTACCTCTCGCAGTTCGAGCATATGAAGAAGATGGGCGGCGCGCAGGCTTTAATCGCAATGATGCCCGGCCGACGATTATTTCAGGTTTCTCTTCCGCGATGATCTCGTTCAATTTTGCCAAA
>CAYMUQ010000029.1:0-13166 GCA_964393805.1 uncultured Clostridia bacterium | reverse complement strand
TTGAGCGAACCAATCTGGCCGAATTGCGGTATAGAAACGAAGGTATCACACAGCTATAGCGTCCGCGGTAATCGGATATATCCGCAGTAAAGCTCTCGACAGCTTCTTAAAAGAAGTTGCGATTGGAACTGTTGACGTTGACGCCGCATTAAAGGAAGAGCCTGCGGCAGAGGTTGCGACCTCGACCGAGACCGCAGAGGAGGTGCAGGATGCCTAACGTTAACTTACAGCATATCGAAAAAATTTACGACGGCGGCGTTCAGGCTGTCTGGGATTTCAATCTCGACATAGCCGACGGCGAGCTGATCGTACTCGTAGGACCTTCCGGTTGCGGAAAGTCGACGACGCTCAGAATGGTTGCGGGTCTTGAAGATATTTCAAGCGGCAAGCTCCTGATAGACGGTAAGGACTGTACCCGTCTCGCCCCCAAGGACAGAGACATTGCGATGGTTTTCCAGAACTACGCGCTGTACGGTCATATGACTATTTACGAAAACATGGCGTTTTCGCTCACTTTAAGAAAAGAGAATAAAGAGGTTATCCACCGCAAAGTTATGGCGGCGGCCGAAATTCTCGATTTGAAGACCCAGCTCAACAAAAAGCCCCGTCAGCTCTCGGGCGGACAGCGTCAGCGTGTCGCTATGGGACGTGCGATAGTTCGTAATCCCAAGGTGTTCCTCTTCGACGAACCCCTGTCCAACCTCGACGCAAAGCTCCGCGGCTCGATGAGACGTGAAATAATGCTTCTTCACAAGAGGCTCAACGCTACGATGATGTACGTTACCCACGACCAGACCGAGGCGCTTACGCTCGCAGACAGAATAGTTTGTATGTCTATGGGTCACGTTCAGCAGATAGGCAAGCCTATCGACTTGTACGAGCATCCCGTAAACACCTTCGTCGCAACCTTCATAGGACTTCCTCCCATGAATATGTTCGACGGCAAAATCGAAAAGGGCAAGTTCGTCAGCGAACTGTTTGAGTACGCGCTTACCGCCGAACAGAAGGCTAAACTTAAAGATTACGAGGGCAAAGAGGTAATTCTGGGCGTTCGTCCCGAGAATATTACCAGAGACGGCAATATCGAATTCGTCGTAGGTAACAACGAGAACCTCGGTATGAATACTCTCGTTCACGGAAAAATCGGCGGCATTAAGATAGTCGTCTGCAAGTTTGCCGAGTGGTGTACGTACGAGGTAGGCGACAAAATAAAAATCGGATTTGATGCGCAGAGATGTCATTTCTTTGATAAAGAGACTACTCAGGCGATCGGTTTGGAGGCGTAACCATGAAAAAGAAAGTTATGCAGGACGTCGTTGAAGAGAAAGTAGAGGCGCAAGAAGCCGCGGTTGTCGAAGAGATTGCCGCAGAAGAACCCGTAGCCGTTGAAAATGTCGCCGCAGAGGAGACCGCAACAGTAGAAGAGGTTGCCGTGGCGGAAGCCGCTCCCAAGAGCAATAGCGAAAAGCCCAGCGTAGGCGCAAGAGTTAAGGAATGGTTCCGCAAGCAGATAGTCAGTCTTAAAAAGGCACCCCAGCGCGTACCGATGTTATTCCTTTTGATAGCGTCGCTGTGCTATATGCTTATACTTTTTAACTATTCCAAAACTATTAACCAATCGGCGAGAGAGGCAACGTTGTCTGCGACCGGACTGTGCGTATTTGTAGTAACGCTGTTGTCCTTGCTTGTTTTGGTAAGTTATTTAAACGCTTTCCCCAAACGCAAGAAGATAAATTGGTTCTTTATAGCTTTGGTTATCGTAATGGTAGCTGTTATGATAGCTTGCGACGTAATCGTCTATCTGCAGCTTACCGCTAACCTCAACTCGATTGACCCGACAAAAGTTAACTCGTCAAACTATGACCCGTTGAGAGGAAGTCTCAAGCATACCATATTGCACTTGGTATTCCTCGGAATTTTTGCGATAATATTCGCTTGTCTGCCCCTCATAAAGATCGGCCTCAACAAGATAAATACCAAGAAGGTTGTCGAATCTGCAACTTCAAACATGAAGGAAGAGATAGACTTACAGGAATAATCGAAATTTTAAATTGGTAAGTAACCGACAAGAATACTTGTCGGTTATTTTACTAAGGCGCGCCTTTCCCGCCGTAACCTGCGGCGTACGGATTTTCCGCACGGTTGCGGTTTTAAAAGTTAATTCGCCTTAGCTAAGGACTTAAAATGTCAAGAAAGAACAAAAAGCAAAAGCAAAAAGAAACAACCATAGAAGATTACTACGACCTTAAGACCAAGGAAATGGACGAGCTCGTCTCCGCCCTTAAAGGTGAAGAGGAGTTCGAGACCGAGGCGCCTACCACCGATATAGGTATAATTACGGGCGAAGAAAAGGAAGTAGGCAAACAATTCAACCCTTATAAACTGGACAGGCTTTCGCGTGTGCCCATGGTGGTCAAGGCGCTGTTTATAAAGTGGTGGTTTGCGGGTATGTGCTGTTTCCTGTTCGTTATGGGACTGCAAAGCTTTATAGGTCAGGGCGAGAATTTAATCTGGGTAAACGGCGTAATGATGGGCGTCGTAGTAGACGTCCTCGTTAATCCGTGTCTGAGATATTTCGACGACGACACGAAGAAAAGCAATAACTACATAATGTTCCCGTTCCCGTTCAAAAAGTTCTGGACGTTCTTTGCAAACGTAGCCTATTCGGTAGTGGTTATGTGGGGCGTCAACTACGCATATATGGGAATAAACTTATTGTTCCAGAGAACTATCGGTCTCGAACCCCTGCTGTTCGGCGTGTTCTACGTTCTTATCGATATGGCGTTTATCGGTGTTAAGGACGGCATAGTTTACGGCGTAAAAAAGTCCAAACTCAAGAAAGAAGAAGCAAAGCAAGCCGAGCTTGCGGCACAGGCCGCGGCGCAGGCGGCGGTAGAGCCCGAGCCCGTAAAGCCAGCGGTAAAGTCGGCAGAGGCGTCGGCACTCGACAGAGTTACCGCCGAGGTGCTGGACAAAAAGAGAGATAAAGACGGCAAGTCTGAGGAGAAATAATATGGTCAAAACACTGTTCGTATCAAGCACGACCGCGTGCTTCGAGCTTGACAACAAGAACCCCTACTACGCACCCGTGAAATACAAGGTATTCGTAAACGGCGAGCAGGTCGGAGAGGACAGAGAGAGCAACGTATTTTCGCTGTTCAATCTGACGCCCGACACCGAGTACGAGGTGAGCACCACTGCGGACGTGTCGGTAGTTAAATTCCGCACCGAAAAGGAGAGCGGCACCGTAAACGTAAAGGATCTGGGCGCAAAGGGCAACGGCAAGAGCGACGATACCTATTTTATTCAGATGGCGATAGACAGCTGTCCCAAAGGCGGCAGAGTAATAGTCCCCAAGGGCAGTTATTATATCCGCCCCGTAACGCTTGCTTCGGATATAACTATTGAGCTTTTAAAGGACGCTGAACTATTGGGCGACGTAGTAGAGGAGCATTACCCCTACGTCCCCGCAAAGATTGAGCACGACGACGGTACGGAGGAGATACTGGCAACCTGGGAGGGTAATCCCTATCCCTGCCACCAGTCCTTCATATCGGCGTATAAACAGAAGAATATAAAGATAGTCGGAGAGGGCACGATAAACGGCAACGCCGACAAGTCGACCTGGTGGGCGACCCCCAAGGGAAGAGCGGTTGCGCGTCCCCGCCTCGTTACTTTGAATAAGTGCGAAAACGTAGTTATGCACGGCGTCACCTGCAAAAATTCGGCGGCGTGGAACCTGCATCCCTTCTTTTCCAAAAATCTGGGCTTCTTCGATTTGAGAATACAGAACCCCTACACGGGACCCAACACCGACGGACTTGACCCCGAAAGCTGTGACAACGTCGATATAATAGGTTGCGTTTTCTCGGTCGGCGACGACTGTATGGCAATTAAGTCGGGTAAGCTCTATATGGGCGCAAAGTACAAAACTCCCGCAAACAACCACACCATACGCAACGACCTTTTCCAGAACGGTCACGGCGCGATAGTTTTAGGTAGCGAAATCTCGGGCGGCGTAAAGAATTTAAGCGTAAGCCAGTGCGTATTCAAGCACACCGACAGAGGACTGAGAATAAAGTCCAGACGCGGTAGAGGTAAGGACTCGATAATCGACGGCGTAGTATTCGAAAATATCAAAATGATAAACGTCATTACTCCGCTCGTCATAAATATGTACTATTTCTGCGACCCCGACGGACACACCGAGTACGTCTGGTCGAGAGAGAAGCACCCCGTGGGAGCGGATACGCCCTATATGGGTAAGTTCGTTTTCCGTGACATAGAGTGTACCGAATGTGAATGTATGTGCGCCTATTTCGACGGACTTGTAGAACAGCCCGTCAAAGAGGTCGTGCTCGAGAACGTAAGCTTCTCGTTCAAAGAGGATGCAAAGCCGTTCAAGCCCGCTATGCTCGAGCACGTGCGCGACTACTGCAAAGAGGGCATATATATCGACAACGTCGAAAAGGTTACTTTGAAAAACGTTACCTTCGAGGGCGTGAAGGGCGAGAATATAATACAGAAAAACTGCGGCAAGCTGACCGTTCTTTAACAAGCTGACCGTTCTTTAATGAATTGTTTTGTCTTGCGGTAAAACGCTTGATTTAATATTTAATTCTGATATAATAAATACAAGCATATTTTTCAACAGCTTGGGTGAGGAAATGAATTATAACGTTATTGACAAGTATATAGACAGGCTTATACAGGACACGAAGCCCGAAGCCCCCGTATGGAATATAGAAAATATCCGTCAGGGCAAGAAACCCGCATGGAATTATATCGACGGCTGTATGATGACTTCGCTGTACAGCATATACAAGCTGACGGGCGAGAAAAAGTATCTCGATTTTATAGATAATTTCGTAGATTATTACGTATTCGACGACGGTACGATACGCGGATACAGCGTAGAGACGTACAATCTCGACAATCTGAACGAGGGCAGAATACTCTTCGACCTCGTTAAGGAGACGGGCAAGGAAAAGTATAAAAAGGCAATAGCTCTTCTCTATAGTCAGATAGAAAATCAGCCCCGTGCGAAATCGGGCAACTTCTGGCATAAGCAGGTCTATCCCAATCAGGTTTGGCTGGACGGCATTTATATGTCCGAGGTGTTCTACACGCGCTACGTTACCGAGATAGGCGATGGCGACTATTCCGAGATAATAAAGCAGTTCAACGCAGTCTACGATAATATGTACGACAAGGAAAAGAGGCTCTACTATCACGGATGGGACGTTTCAAAAGAGGCGTTCTGGGCTGACAAGCAAACCGGTCTTTCCAAAAATTTCTGGCTGAGAGCAATCGGCTGGTATACGGTCGGACTTATAGACGTTTTAAGCTATCTGCCTGACAGTGCAAAAGAAGAGAAGAAGTCTCTCGGAAAAATTTTCAAGGATACTATAGAGGGGCTCGAAGCGTATATCGACCCTCAGACGAAAATGTTCTGGCAGGTTCCCAATTATATAGGCAGGGAGGGCAACTATCCCGAGACCTCCGGCTCCTCGATGATTGCTTACGCAATGATGAAGGGCGCAAGACTGGGCTACGTGGACAAGCGTTTTTCCGAGGTCGGAAAAGAGGTTTTCGAGGGTATCTGTAATAAGTACCTTACCGAGCACGACGGCAAGCTAAACTTAGGCGGCATCTGTCTGGTTGCGGGGCTCGGTCCCGAAAGCAACAAGAGAAGGAACGGAAGCTATGAATACTATATTTCCGAACCTGTCGTTGAAAACGACGCGAAGGGCACGGGTCCTTTCGTAATGGCTTATACCGAAATAAAGCAGCTTTAAATTAAAATTTATATGGCGGGCGGCGCAGATTGGCGCCGCCCGCTACGTTTTTCGCCGTGAATAAATAAGTTAATACGTAACAAATTAAGTTATATAATTTCATATACTAATTGACAAAAGAGGCGTTTAATGATAAAATAATATATAGACAATTAGGGGGATAATGCGCAAAATTGCTTTTCCCTCGGGTTTGCCGATAACGGCAAACTCACTATTTTTGCGGATATGGAGGTAAAAATGAAGAAGTTAAAATGTGTAATTGCGTTGCTTGCCGCACTTGCATTTGCAGTACCCTTTGCGGGCTGTAAAAAGAATCCAAGTCAAGGCAATGGCGACAAAAATCCTATCGTAAAGCCCGACGAAACGATACCGCATTCGCTCAGCGTGGATACGAGTAAAGCAAAACTGCTCTACGATATGGACGAGGAGTTCACGACTGAAGGTCTCGTCGTAACGTTGGTTAGGGATAACTTGACGCAGGGCGTATTTACAGAGCCCGAAATCATTCAGCACGACGACAATAAACTCGATATCGATTTTTCTCAGTTTAAAAAAGGCGTCGCGGGAACTTATACGATAACGTTAACCTATACCGAAGGCTACGAAATAGCAAATACCTACTATACCGTCACGGTACAGAAATCCGCAGGCGTCTTTATCGAAAAGACGAAAATCGACTACGATTTCGTACTTGCGGGCACCGAGATAGACTTGTCGGATATTACGGTAAAGATGGCGACCGCCGTAGCAGGACCTAAGGGCGAGGCATTAACTTCTGATAAATACTCAATCAAGTGCTTCGACAGCGCGCAGAACGAAGTCGAGTTTACCGGCGGTAAGCTTATCCTGAAAAAATCGGGCACCTATCAGATCTGGGCGTTTGTTGATAACTACACCATACCCGGAACTACTGAGACGGACGACCTCAAGGCTTTCGTTCTTATAAACGCAATAGATGAAATAGCGAGCATCAAATTCAACGATACTGCGGAAGGCACGGTTACGACCCAGCCCAAGAGCGTTATCGACCATATCTCCGAAACGTGGAAATTCACTGCAACCTACAAGAGCGGTTACAGCGAGCAGATAGGTAAATGTCCCGAACTTGAAATCGGTATAAATACCAATAGAAAAACTACCAAGGGCAGTGCGAGAGTAAGCTATACTTACACGAACTGCATAGGCGAGAAGACAAAGGCGGAGACCACCGTATCTTATATAATAACCGATTCGTTGTTCATCCCCGAAGTACATGAGTTAAGTATGGAAGAACTCAAAGATAAAAAAGCCGGCTATGCAGATAACGACCATAACTATTTCACGGCGGCGGACTTTGAGACGATGAAGAATAACGCGTTCTTCACCGTAATCAACACCGACGCAAACTTCCAGGGTATAGATTACAGAGGCAAGCAAGACCGTCTCGAAATAAGAGGTGAAGTATTCGAAATAGACTTCAAAGGCGTCGGCATGGTAGAAGTAGAAGCGGCGTCCACCGGCGGTTCAAATACTTCGGCGTTCTATTTGGTTGACGAAGAAGGCAATTATATGCCGGCGTCGAATTTCGTTGCCAGCAGCGTCTCCTTCAAGGATGATTTTGAAAATATATATGCTATAAGCGGTACGAGCCAAATAAAGTTTACCTTTATTATCACCCAATCGGGTAAATACAGACTGTGCACTGCGAAATCGGTATCGAAAGACGGCGCTCCGCAGGGCACGGATCGTCCGTTAAAGCTGACGGCACTTTCCGTAACTATGGAAAAAGACGCGTAAACAGGAGGTAGACAGAAATGAAAAGAATGAAGAGTAAAAAATTAAACGGTATTTTAATTGCATCTGCACTTGCGTCTGCCATCGTGTTCGGAGGACTTGCGGCGGGTTCGTTGACAAACGGCGGCTTAAAGATAAACTCCCCGTCGACAATTGCGCACGCTACTACCCAAGGCATAGTTAATTCCAAGCAGGACGGCAACGTATATTACGTCGGCGTCGGCGACCTTATCGACAGCAAGGGTAAGAATATAGTAGACAGCCATACCGAAGGCGACGGCGCCAGCGCAGACGCGCCTATGACTTTCAAAACGTTCGTTAACGACTATATGCCCAATCTCAAGGGCGGCGATATCGTCAAGATTATGCCCGGCGAGCATATGTTCGATTGTGACATAACCGTAAACGCCAACGGCTACGTCGGTACGGGCAATATGATAGTGACCGCAAGCGGCACGTTCGACAACTATATAATCTTCGAGCCGCAGGACCCTGCGCAGAAGACTACTATAAACTTCAAACAGCAATCTTTCTTAAGTACCAACCGCGGAGTTCAGCTCTACGGCAACTATATTTACTGGCACGATATCGACGTCTGCGGCGCGGGCGACAACGGACTGTATATAGCAGGTAGCTATAACGTCATCGAACGTTGCGAATTCTATAACAACCGCGACACGGGACTTCAGCTCGGCAGAGCGGAGAGCGCCTACGCCAATATAGTAGACTGGCCCAGCTATAACCTTATAAAGAACTGCACCTCGTACAACAACTACGACAACGAAACCTACGGCGAAAACGCCGACGGTTTCGCGGCAAAGCTTACCGTAGGCTACGGCAACATTTTCGACGGCTGTATCGCCTACCGTAACTCCGACGACGGTTGGGACTTGTACGCAAAGTCCGAGTCGGGCAACATAGGCGCGGTAATAATTTACAACTGCGTTGCCTTTGAAAACGGCTTCATTCAGCACAAGCAGAAGGAGTGCAACGAGTGGTACAAGTTCGAAAAGGGCGGCAAAGAGTACTGTAGCTATAATTCAAACTTCGACGAGAAGGGCGACGGCTACGACAACACGAGTACCTACCTCACAAGAGACGGCGACGGCAACGGCTTCAAGCTCGGCGGCGGCACGATGGAGGGCGACGTAATACTTTACAACTGCCTTGCGTTCAACAACCGTATGCACGGCGTCACCGATAACTCCAACCCCGGCGTTTTGTCTATAAACAACGTGACCTCGTACAACAACGGCGCAACCACAAACGACGTCGACGGTACGGTCAATATAACCGCAAAGCTTCTCGACGAAGAGAGCAAGCACAACAATATTGACATCGAGAGAACGGACAGAAGCTACAACAACTTCACGAATATCCTCTCCGTAAATAACGGCAATACCAGAATGGGTACCGACGCTTACAGAGGTTCGGGCGAGTACAGTATTCTCACCGCCAACGACAACGGCAGCGAATCTATAAGAATTTTGGAGAATATGGACGCCGACTCCCTGAACAATAAGGTGGGCGAGAAGATAGCTTCTCCCACGGCGGCAGAGCTGTTTGCGGA
This sequence comes from uncultured Clostridia bacterium, assembly GCA_964393805.1. Classification (GTDB taxonomy): domain Bacteria; phylum Bacillota; class Clostridia; order Christensenellales; family Borkfalkiaceae; genus Coproplasma. Next base: position 4,025 of record CAYMUQ010000029.1, on the reverse strand, counting down.
GCTTCCCTCCGACGATCTTGGTATTAAAAATCTTACCGACAGAACCGACGGACTGTATTATATACACACGACTTACCGCGAGGCTGACGGTACCATAAATATGGGCGACCTGTTTAAAATAATTTCCCAGCCGATAGCGGGACACACCATAGGTTGCGATTTAACCAAGACTTCGTATGACGCGTATACGCACTACGAGTACACCTATCTGACCTCTACCGAGGACGTAACGGGTAACGGCGTAATCAATGAAACCGACGCGCTGTTGACGGCGGTAAGGCATATGCTTTACATTCCCACCAACGCGAACGCGGTATATCAGGACTTCAACGGCATAACCAGTCTCAACAGATGTAGTATAAAATGGACTTCGTCCAATCCCGACGTAGTCAAGGTAGACACCAACGTAATTACTTCCAGCTCCAACACGACCTGCGTAAGACTTATAGTTTACCGTCAGGAAGAAGAAAAGCAGGTGACGTTAACAGCTACCATTGCGGCTCCTAACGGCGAGACCGTTACTAAGGAATTTAATCTTACCGTCAAGGTTCTTACGGTAGGCATCGGCGACGTTGTCGTAAACGGACTTATGAAGGGTAAGCTTATTACCAACCAGTATTCGCTCTACAAGCTTCCCGAAGCCGTCGTAACCAACTCGACCGACAACAACGGCAAGCTTCTTGCAAGAGATAAGTACGAAATAACCGAAACGTATCTGTATTCTACCGTAAAGGGCGGTCACCAGACCGAAGTTAAGTATTTCACTCCCTCGACTGCGGGCGTCTACGAGATAGTTTACAGAATAGATTTAAAGGACAGCAACGAGTTCAGAATTTACTCATATAACCTGTTCGTCGTAAGCGGTTCGGCAAAGGTTGATTTCGTAGAGCAGGATGCCGAAAATCCCGACGTAAGCGTCGGCGTAGACTTCAACGGCTACTATATAACGGGCAACCTAAACAACGTTTCCGGTTATTTGTACACAATGGTATCCGACACCGAACCGACGGCAGGCGAGGTTATTGCGGGAGGCGAGAAGTATCAGATTACGGACGATTATATCTACGTAAATTACGACCACGACAATTCCGCCGCATACAACGTATACTTCGTAGTATGTAACCCCCACGGCGCGGCGACCTCCAAGGTATATTCGTCCGCTATAACCAAGGTTGATATCAACGACGAGACGGCGTTCAACGAACTGCTTGCAAGCGGCGGCGAAACCAACAAGATTTATTCACTCAACTGCGACCTCAATTACAGCGGCAAAACCTATAAGGTAAGCGAGAAATCATTCGTAGGTTATCTTGACGGTAACGGACACACGATTTCCAACGTAACCATTAACTCCGCAACCAAGGACAACGTCGGCGTGTTCTATCGTCTCGAAGGCGGCACTATCGTCAATCTCAACTTTGACAATATAAGCATAACCGGCAGACAGAACGTCGGTATAATCGCCGCGGCTTACTCGGGTACGGTTGCCAACATTAAGATAACGGACGTAAACGTCCAGAGCGCGGAACAGCGTGTAGGCGGACTTATCGGAAGAATGTACGAGCAGGTCGGCGCACCTATGGTAGTCGACAGAGTATCGCTCATCAACAAGAAGGCGGGCATATCCATTAACGCCGGACAGAGAGCGGCAGGTATCTGCGGCTTCTTACAGACCAATACGAAGCCTACTTCCGATATGGTTTGGGTCAAGATTTCCAACTGCTACATCGACGCGGAAATAGGTAGCAGCACTTCCAAAGAGTGCGGCGGTATCTTCGGTACGTTCGACACCGAGTACGGCGTTGCGTATATCAGCTCCTACAAGCTTGAAATAACCAACTGCGTATTCGCCGGTTCGGCTTCTTCGATGACCCGTTGCGGCGGTATCCTCGCATACCATAAGGGCTTAGAGACCGTTGTAATAACCAACTGCGCAAGTATCGGCGACCTGTATCACGCAGGCGTTGCGGTTCCCATCACGACGGCTGAAAAGAACTGCTCCGGTATACTCGGCGGCTATCCTTCAAACGGCAAACTTACGGTTATCGGTTGCTATGCTAAGTTCATAGAGCACAACTCCTCCAGTGACGTAACCGAAACGAGTGTAGAAAGTCTTGCTAAGTCGGCTATCTGGAAAGATAACCTCGCGTTCGACCCCGAAATCTGGGAGTTTGTCGACAGCGGTGAGGTTGATGAAGCAGGCGAAATGCTGCTTGAAGCACCCTTCATAAAGCTTAAGTAATCAGGCAAAAACAAATAATAGCGCCCCGCGGCATTTGCCGCGGGGCGTTTTCTTTTTGCTGAGATTTTGTTAGTGTAAAAACCGAAAAATTAAAGGCTCGGCAGAGGCGACACGCCTCCTCTGCGGCTTGTGCCGCAGAGCGCTTGATTTTTTATAATAGCTTATAGTCCTTTGATAAAGTTGGCGGGAGAAACGCCGTAGTACTTTTTGAACACTCTCGAAAAGTACAGAGGTTCGGCAAAGCCGCACGCTTCGGCAATCTGCGAAACCGTGTATTCTGAGTAACGGTTGGTTACCCCCGACAAAATTATGTCCTTGGCGAGCTTCATTCTGAGCGAAACGAGATATTCGTGCGGAGATATTCCGACCTCTCTTTTAAAGAGCTTGCGGACGTAGTCGTAGTTTAAAGGTAGCCTGGAAATGGCGACCTCTACCGAAAAACCCGCGTCGGTAAAACTTTTTTCAATCTCCGACTTCAAGGTCTTTACGACGGGCTGTTCGGTTACGCCGTTCTCGGTCTTTATAAAGGCTACGATGAGCTCTCCCAAAGCCGCCGTCACCGCGCCGCCAGAGGGGAAATATTTTACAGCATTCCCGATTGAGTAGCGCAAATCTTCCGCGCATTCCAAAATTATCGGCTTTTCGGGCAGAGGCATAAGCGGCTGTTCGATACAGACCAAAACTCCGTTGCCGCCCTGATTGTCGGCGGCGGTACAGACCACCGCGCCCGTTTGTCCGTCGGGTGCAAAAACGGTAATACAGTTACCGCGCCTTAATGAAAACTTGTCCGCACGTCCTGCAAATACGATATCGTTCATATCCGTATTATACTACATATTGTCCGTTTTGTCCATACTGCTTATTATAATTTTTTAGTGAACACTTTGTTGTCGAGTTCGGGGCAGTATTCGCCGCCGTCAAAGTAGCCAGCTTTCTCAAAGAACTTCTCGGTATCTTCGGTGGGCAGGGTATAGACGGTATCCGCTCCCTGTTCTTTTAAATGATTTTCCGCAAAGCCGATAAGAGCGGTTGCAATTCCTCTGCGGCGGTATTCGGGCGCGACGAACAGTTCCCTCAAGTCACCCGCACCCTCCGTAAAGCACCAGTCGTTGATAACGTCGTCAATCTGATAAATTATAAAACCTGCGGCTGCGCCGTTTTCCTCGGCAACGGCAACCGACAATAGTCCCGCCTTGCAGTCGTCGATACATTCCTTAGAGAGGGGGAGGGGGTCGTCCTCGCAGTCAAGTTCATTGTAATAATCGCAGAAAAGCTTTTCAAAGTCCTTATAAAGGCTTTCGTCGAGTTGGTAAACTTTCATAGCTGACCTCAATAAAAAAGCGAGGCTTTAAAACCTCGCTTTGTATTTCAATTACTGAGCAACGGGGTAAACCGAAACCTGCTTACCGTCTTTGCCTACTCTCTCAAACCTTACGACGCCGTCAACGAGAGCGAACAGTGTGTCGTCCTTGCCGATGCCCACGCCGTTGCCGGGCTTGAACTTGCTTCCGCGCTGTCTTACGAGAATGTTGCCTGCAAGCACCTTCTGACCGTCTGCGCGCTTAACTCCCAGATATTTGGGGTTACTATCTCTGCCGTTATCGGTAGAGCCGCCGCCCTTCTTATGGGCAAATAATTTAATGAATAACATTTTTGCTCCTCCTTAGTTCTCAGCGGCGGGCTTTTTAGCCGCGGTGGTCTTCTTAGCCGCAGTAGCGGTCTTGGTTGCGCTCTTAGCTTCGGTAGCGGGAGCCGCCTTAGCAGCAGTCTTTTTAGCGGCGGG
>CAYMUQ010000028.1:0-13265 GCA_964393805.1 uncultured Clostridia bacterium | reverse complement strand
GACTATAAGTTGGAATACGAACATATTGCGTTTATAGTTCTTCACCTGTTCGGAGAAGAAGAATACGAACAGCAGGAAGAACAGGTTATAAATTACGTCGAAGGCTATAGACCACTTATAATAGAAAGTGTCGTAAATTATACCCTCCGAGACCTGTGCGTACAATACCATAAAGTATACGCAACCTGCCGCCAAGCCGAGCAACGCGAGGTTTGCCGCAAGCTTGTTCTTTTTATATTGCATTATATCCTTTTGAAGGATAAGATTTTTATTCGATTTCATTGTGCAACCTCCTCTGCGGTAGCGCCGCCTTCGAGAGGTTCTTCGCTCTTATTCACGGTCTGTCCGTTTAAGAGACGCTTTTCGCCGTTCATAAGCTTGATTTTCCATACGAGGTTCAAAATAAGCATTACGGACACCGCTATTATGAGAATATATACGACGAACGCCACGATAAACCAAGCTTTGGAATCGTTGTATTTGCTCGCCATATCAAAGTCGACGTACTCCATCTTGTCGGTCGCCTTCCAAGAGGCAAAATCGAGGTTCTGGAACTTACCGAGCCAGATTCCGTTCATTATCATAAGTATCAGCGACATTACTATATTGCCGCCCGCGCAGAGACCCGTCGCAACGTAGTTTGATACGTAGTAATTTCTTCTTTTGTTGCACGCGGTTATATAGAGAATTACGGCAAGAATTACCATTGCGATACCGCAATACATCATAGCGGTATTGAACCCTTGCACGTCGTTATACAAAGTCGCGTCGTTTTTACCCTTAGCCGCAATAAACAGCGACATTTTGGTCTTAGGGTCAACCCATTCGCCCAACGCCGCAAAACCGCCCGTCTGCCATACGAATGACAGCAAGACAGCCAACGCGCCGAAAATCAGCATCAGCAGGCAAATGATTTTCTGGAATTTCATTTGAGTCTTCATTGAACATTTCCCCCAAATGTTTATCCGCCGCCTGCGCCCCTGCGGGCGCAGGCGGGGATTGTAACATAGTTAATTTATAACTTTAAAAGTTATGCTTTGAAAAGATAGGTGCAGTAATTTACTGCGGTCTGCCAAGCCTGATTGAAGGTGGTCTCTCTCGTGGTGCCGCCCTGAGTGCTCTTAAGGTTGGTAAGAAGCGCATCGACGTCCGCGAAGCTGGAAAGCGCAAGGGAACCGCCGCCGGTGATGCTGTAGTCCTTAGTAAATCCGTCGGAGATCAGCACGTGGAAGAAGCTCCAGTAATCACCCTTAGCTACACTGCCTCTGTCGCCGGTAATAGCCTTGAAGTTATCCTGAGTAGTGTCGTCGACACGGTTCTGCTGGATAGTAGTCGTAGGCAATCCGGAAGGAACCATGATGTACCAGCTGTTTACTTCCTTATAGGTCTTAGTGGTTGCAGAGAAGTCCTCCTTGACTGCAACTACGCCCTTTAAGGTGTTGCCGGAAACCCTGATTGCGGGGGTTACGTGGTTGAGTATACCCATATCGATTGCAACGCCGACGATGAACGCACTGTCACGACCCATCTTAGCCGTGCACTGATACTCGAACGACTGGCTCTTTACGCACATGGGAAGGGTAGAACCGATAAGCATACGCGCATAGTTGGTGAACGACTTAGCCGCGGTCGTAGTCTTGTTGGGAGTGTTGTCAAGGTTGTAAGTACCCGCAGACTCGGTAGCTGAGCCGATGGTATTGCTCTTTCCGAGGAAGGAGTTATACATACGAGCGGTTACGGTAGGAGTGATTTCACCCTTGTAATCGGTACCGGAATACTTAACGCCCTTATAGGTGAAGTATTCGGTTGCGTCTGCTGCCGCTACTTCATTGTACCAGAAGCCGTTGTCGCCTGCCGCATTAGTAGCCATGGGGCCGAAGGTAGAAACTATTCTGCCGTCGTCGGAATAGAGATAGTCTATGAGCTGAAGAGCTGCAAGAAGCTTATCGGGATTATTTGCAAGACTGCCGTTGAGTGCAAGACCGCCGGTCTTGGTCGAACGCCAGCTCTCGGTAAATCTCATTATCGTGTCGTCCTTGCTACTTACGGACCACTTCGCTACGGGATTGATTACCGCGCCGAGGTAGTAGTCCTTATCCCATTGGGTTAAGTCACCTTCTTTTTTGGTTTCGGTATCGAAGCCGGAAATGCCGGTCTGGGTCTGTACGTAGTCGTACATTACGAAGCCCTCGGCAGCGCCCTTGGAGTTCCAAGCACCCTTGTAGTTCGCGCCGTTCTTGTTATAATAGCTGGATTTGATAAGTCCCTCTTTATAGAGCTTGTTGCCCTTTAAGAGCGCGTTGTAGAAGTCTTCGTCGAGACGAGCGTCCTGATATTTGTTTTCAGCGTCGATATAGCTGTACTCGAATCTGGAGTCGGCTCCGCGCACACCGTAAAGAGAGGTGATGAGACGGATAACGTCGGGAGTACGGTCGTTGTTGTTCTCACGGGAAACTATGCCTTCGACCTTGCCGTTCGCGTTGCCGAGCAAAGCTTCGGGAGCTCTGGTCAATATACGCATGATTGCAACGAGGTCGTCAACGTCCCAAGCCGCGTCGTAACCGTTGAAGAGGTTAGCACGGGTAGCCGCGGTGTAAGCATAGCCGTTGGTTCCTTTGTCCGACTTATAAGCAACGTCGATGTATGCTCTGTAAAGCTTAGCGAGTTTATCCGCGGTAGCGTTCGCAGCGCCCTTTGTCATCGCGTCGTTCATTATGGTAACGATGTTGCCGTCAGCGCCTGCGTAGGTTGCGGCATCGCCTGCGATTGCAGAGTAAGCGGTGTAAAGCGCGCCGGTTTTGTCATCCAAGGCTTTCTTTGCAGCCGCATAATCTTTGGTTATGTTCTGGAAATCATTGCCTGCAGCGTTCATCGACTTGATGGTGTAGTTCTCGGTGAACTCCGCCTCTACTTCTACTGCGGTTGCAGTGTTGGAAGGTATCGCCGTATCAAGCGCGGTATCTCCGTTGAGAACCTTCTTCGCCCAGTCTTCACGAATGAGGAAGTAACGCTCGATATCGTCGTAGCCGTCGAAATAGGGAGCTACGTACAGCTCCTTGCCGGAACCGTCGGACTGCATTCCTGCCTGAAGAAGGGACAGATAAACGACGGGGTTCTCTTCAAGGAACTTCTTGAAGTGAGGCATATAGTCGAGATAATCGCCGAGGTTAAGAACACTCTTTCCTGCGTTTATCTGAGTAATAACCTTTGAAAGATCGGTGGTAAGTATATCGACGTTCGTATACGCCGAGTCGCCGGTCGCCTTTACGGCATCTGCGAAGTTTGAGCTCGTAGCACTGCCGAGGTAAACGTCCTTAAATCCGATGTTAAGATCCGTTCCGATCTGCTGCCAAGCGGGCTTGAAATCGTCATTCTCGTAGGTCTTGCCATCGGGTAAAAGCAGACCGTTGGAAAGAGTACGGAACGACATACTGGTCATAAGGTTGTTGTTACCGCAGGCCATATTCAGAGTTACTTTCTGTCTGCCGTTTTTATAGCTGTCGTAGTTGATGCTCTTGTCCGCATTGGTAGCAACTACGCCGCTCTTATCGCCGACACCGATGTTATTGACGTCACCGAAGTTCGAAAGGTCAACGCTGCTGCTGGGGCCGCCGACGCTGGGTTTGTTGACGGGCTTATTGCCACCGGGGGTACAGCCGAACACGCCGAAAGCCAACGTTCCTGCCATTGCGAGCGAAACCGCTGCAATAGCAATTTTCTTTGTCTTGTTCATTTATTTTTTCTCCTTATTTTATTGTCTTTTTTATTTAATACGGGTTTAACCGCATTATTTCAAAATTTATTATTCCTTTACGCCGCCCATATTGACGCCCTTTGCAAAGTACTTCTGTATGAAGGGATAAATGCAAAGAATGGGCACTATCGCGCAGATTATCATCGCGTATGCAATCGAAGAGGTCGAATACTTTGCACCGCTTTCGTAAAGTTTGGCGATTTCCGCCTGCGCTCCTTCGTCGGGCGAATCTATGATATAGGTCGTCTGCTCTATATAGTCACGGATAAATACCTGTATCGGCCACGAATAATTCTGGTTGTAACCTTCCGAAACTCGCCTTGCCCAGAAGTAGCCGTTCCAACGGGAAATTCCGAAGAAGAGCGCAACCGTCGCAATGGTTGATTTGCTCATCGGAATAAATACTTTGGTAAGAACCTGCATTTCGGTCGCGCCGTCAATTCTCGCGGCTTCTTCAATCTCCGCGGGAATGCCCTCGAAGGAGTTTCTGAGGAGTATGATGTTGGTCGCGTTCATACCCATCGAGATAACTATCAGCCACTTGAAGTCGACTACGCCGATTGCCGTGAATACGTTATAAGTGTTGATATAGTTGATGTACTGGGGGATAATACCTGCCGAGAACCACATCGTGAATACGAGGAAGAAGTTCCAGCCCTTTCTGCCTAAAAGTCTCTTTTTGGAAAGAGCGTACGCGCCGAGTATCGAATATCCCAACGCCCAGATGGTACCGAAGAAGGTTACGAATAAAGTGTTTGCGTAGGATACCCAGAACATATTGCTCTTGAATACCTGCATAAACGCTTCGCCCTGTACCTCTAAAGGCCAAAGCACGATTTTGCCCGTATCAACGACGTTTCTGCCGCTGAACGCCGCCGACAACACGTATATCAAAGGATAGACGCACATCAGCGCAAAGATAACTAAAACTACGTATGCGATAATCTTGAAGACTAATTCGGATACTTCCATTTTTCTTTTCATAAAAGCACCTCCTTAGTACAGCGAAACGTTGCTTGCCTTGCCGGCAATCTTGTTTGCGCCTATGACGAGTATCATACCGATAATGTTGTTGAGCATTTCTGCGGCGGTACCCATTGATTTGTTATCGCCTTGCAGGTCGTATGCGAATAGCGAAACGGTGTTTGCAACTTCGTAGTTACTGTATATATCGTTCGAACTGCTGTGTCTTAACAGCAATATCTTTTCATAGCCTACGGAAAGAAGCGAGCCTATCTTCATAATAAGCATTATTACGACGGTGGAAAGAATACTGGGCAGTACGACGTATCTCATCTGCGCCATCTTGCCCGCACCGTCTATCTGCGCCGCCTCGTACGAGGTGGGCGACACGGCGATTACCGCGGCGAAGAAGACTATCGAGTCGTAGCCCGCATGCTCCCACAAGTCTGTGATTATGTATATTGCTCGGTAATATTTCGTATTGAATATCAGACCGCCTTCGACCATATCCTTCTTCGCGCCGCACAGCTCGAATATCTTGGAGATGATACCTATCGACTGGTTTATCTGTCCATCGGAACCGGTCTGTGCACGGAACAATACGAGCGCGATAGAGGTTACGACGACCGTCGAAAGGAATTTGGGAAGGTATACGCACACCTGCATTATACTTCTTGCGAGGTTCGAACGAACTTCGTTGAAGAACAGTGCGAGAATGATGGGTACGGGGAAGCCGAACAGCAAGCCGTAGAACGCGGTTATGAACGTATTTCTGAACGACATCCAGAAATCAACGCTGTACTGCTTGTTCGTAAACAGCTCCTGGAAATACTTAAGACCTACCCAGGAATAGGTGGCAACGTGTACGTTATCACCGGTATTGGGGTTCTTAAAGCATCCCATAAGTTCGTACATGGGCATATACTTCCAGAACAGGTATACCAATACCATCGGCACGAGCATCAGGTACAGGCGCCAGTCCGTGAGAATGGTCTTGCCCATATTCTTCCAACGGTTTTTCTCGACTTCGTCCCTGACTATCTGCTCCTGCGCCATCGAATAGGTGCCGGTCGCCTCGTCATAGTCAAGGAAATCGTCATACTTCATAAGAACCATTAAAAGTTTCCCTCCCTATCTTTTTATAAGATTTGTGACCTTATTTTTTATTCCGCCTCGTCGGCGTTAGTTTCTTCGTTTGCCCCGGACTTTGTTTCAATCGGTCCGTCGAGAGCTTCGAGCTCTTCTGTTTCGGACGGCTCCTCTTCGGGAATATCCTTTATACGCCGTCTTTGACCGCCTATCGCTCTGTCGTATTCGTCCATAGCGACGAGCGCTTTCAAATCGTCCTCGTTGAGTTCGGTGTACCCGTCCCAACGGTCTCCCCTGTCGTCGTTCGCATGGTCGCGCTTGTACGCCTCTTCTTTAAGGTACTGCTTCTGGTCGACCACCATCGAGTTAAACCTGGTAAGAAGAAACATTACTAAGAAAGTGAACACGAAGTTCAGCAGTTCGCCGTATCCCAGGTATGAAACCAGACAACTGACGAAATCCTGATTAAAGCACAGTGCGATTACCGTTCTTCCAAATGCTACCAGAAGGTAACCTATGAACACGTAAAGAAGCAACCAGTACCACTTTTTCAACTTTTCCTTGCCAATTTTTAGTAAAAACCAGGCAAAAAGTATGAAAGAATTACCAATTATGTAAACTATATACGCTTCAATACCCTTAGCACCGAGCAAAAGACAGGTAATTAAACCGCCCGTTGCGGGAAATATTGCCGCCCAGAAGTTCCAGCGAACCAGAACCAGCAGGCTTACAAGCATCATTACCGAAACCGAAAAAAGCTGTCCCGAAAACCACTTGCTTACCGCTAATATGTTTATGACCTCGCACGCGCACATTATGAGCAAAAACAACATCAGGTCTGCCAATCTGTACTGAGGGTAAGAAATGCGTCCGTTCGTGTTTAATTTACTCATATCGTTTCTTTCGCACAAATTTCACATAGCCATTTTGTGACATTATCACATTTAGCTTATTCATTATATCACGGTCAAATATAAAAATCAATACTTTTTTTAATTGTTTCACAAAAAAAATTGTGATATAATTCAATACGTAGAAGGAAGTAAAAACTATGCAAATTATACGCGTAAAACCCACGGAAAATTTACAGTCAATTTTGTCAAATTTGAGCGAACCTACCCATATTTTGCTTGAAAAAGGCGTGTTTTCGCAGAAAATCGTAGTACCCCCTTTATGCATAAAAATAAGCGGTTCGGGGCGTGAAACAACGGTTATTTCAAACGCCGACTGCGCAAAGAAGATACACGCGGATAAGAAAGAGTTCAATACCTTCCGCACTTTCACCGTGTGTGTGACGGGTGAAAACTGCGTGATAGAGAACCTTACCGTCGAAAACGCTTGCACGAACCCCGAAATAAACGGTCAGTGCGTGGCGCTGTCGGTACACGCAAAAAAGTTCTACGGCAAAAACCTCTGCCTTAAATCCACGCAGGACACACTGTTCTGCGCACCCTTCCCCGACGACCTCGTTGCAAGGTACTCGGGACTGACCTCTGACCCCGCGAGCGGCGAAACCTACTACGACGGCTTTATGCCGCGCGACCAATTATATATCGAGGGCGGGTCGGTGCAGATTTACGAGAACTGTAAGATTTACGGCAACGTAGATTTCATTTTCGGCGGAGCCGAGGCGTACTTTAAAAACTGCGAGCTTATCTCCCTTGCCGACCCTCGCGAAAAAGGCTTCGTCGCGGCGCCTTCCCACTGCCTTGAAAACTCACGCGGGTTCTCTTTTATCGACTGTGCGTTCGTCAGCGGCGGCGCGGCAGACGGCTCGGTTTACCTTGCCCGCCCCTGGCGCGATTTCGGAAAATGCGATTTTATAAACTGCAAGCTCGAAAAGCATATTAACGGCGAGCTGTTCGACAAGTGGAACGACACCTACCGCGACAAGACGGCAAGGTTCGGCTATTTCGCTCTCGACAGCGAAAAGTTTTACGAAGATACCGCAGTAAAGTGGGCGAAAAAGCTTACCGAGACGCAAGTCAATGACATTATAAATAATTACACTTTGCGAAGAAAGCAAATTTTGGGATAATAAAGTCGAAAAAAGACGGGCGGGTTTTTCGTCCGTCTTTTTAAATAAAGTTTAAGGGCGGGCGCCGATGGCGCCCGCCCTGTTTATTCTTTCCCTTTCGGGAATTTTGCATTGATTAGGACAATACGGTTATCGATACGGTAACGAGACTTGCAGCCTTGCCGCTAACTCCGCAGTAAAGCTTAATCGACGCGAACTCTACGCCTTCATCCATTTCGAGTACGAAGGTATCACCGGTGTAATCTCCTTTCTTCTTATCCTTAGGAGTGCTAAGCTTTATCGTTTTAAGCGCATTGCCTTCGGAGTCAAAAGCAGTTATATATAAGTACTCCGATGCGTTACCGGAACCTATCGTGAAGCCGGTTGCGGCTACCGTTGCCTTAAATCCGCTTGCAGTAAGCGTTAAGGTATTAGTTGCGGTAAGCTGTTCGAAATTCTGCTCGACAAGGTCATCGTACTTAGTACCGTCAAGCTTTAAGCCGCTAACCGGCGGGCTATCCTGAGAAGAGTTAGGGCCGGCAGACGTTGCATAAGCCGCATTATTGCTATCCCCATCCTTAGCCCAAGCATAATCAGCCGACGTGGGCTCCGCTACGGTTACCGTACAGGTTGCGGTATCAATGGTCTCATCTCCAATCTTAAGGGTTGCGGTTACGGTTGCGGTACCTGCCGCCTTGCCGGTTACAACGCCCGTCGTTGCGTTTACGGTTGCATACGCCTGATCCTCTGTGGATATCTCATATTCTACGGTATATCCGCTTGCACCTGCGGGTGTAACGGTAGGAGTCAAGGTAGCCGTTCTGCCAACCTTAACGGTGGCGTCAGCCAGAGATATTCCCTCTGCCGCAATCGCGGTAATTGAAATTGCGTACGCTTCGGAAGTGAACGCAGCAGTTTCTTCGCCGCCGCCGAGAGTATAAACCTCTACGGTTATGTTCGCGGTTCCCGCGCCCACTACGGTTACGAGACCGTTCTCGTCAACGGTTGCAATGTGGGGATCAGAGGACTTCCACTCAACCTTCTTAACGTCGGTTGCCGTGCCCTCGCCGTCTACCGCTACCGCATACTCGAGTTGCTTGGTATCGTCGACTTTTAAGGTGTCGTCAGCTTCGGTCGTAATGCTTACGCCGGTTGCCGCAACGTGGTTTATCGTAACGGTTACCTTCTTCGATACCGTGTTGCCGAGACTGTCGATTACGGTGCAGGTGATTTCCACGCTGTCACACTCGCCCTTCTTCAATACGTTGATTACGCCGTCTTCAACGGTTGCAACTTCGGTATTCTCGGACGACCAGGTAATTCCAGTAGCGTATACGCCTAAGTTGGTAGCAATATTAGCGGTTACCGTCGCGCTCTCCTGCTCGTTTACGGTAATTGCCGTCTCGGAAAGCTCTACGCTCGTTGCGGTGAAGTCGGCTTCGGGTACGCTATACGCATTAACGGTCTGGCTTATACCCATAACGCAAATTCCGCGGGTGGTCAAAGTATTGTCGCTGTATATGGTGTACCAGCCTTCTTCGGTTACGGTGAACGTAATTTCGACGACGTCGCCGTTGCGGACAACGTACGAGCCGATAGCGTCTGCGGTAAGATCTACCTGAGCGCTACTGCCCTTTACTTTAATGCCGGCACCGTCCAATGCCGCCTGAGTTACTTCTTCAATCGTAGAAGCCTTTGCGCTTGCCGCGATACAATCGCCGTTCTCGTTTTTGAGAGCTAAAAGCGAATCGTTGCCGTTACCCGTCGATTTTACGTTTAACGTCAGCGTGCCGCCTGCCTCGCCGAAGTAAACCTGAAGTCCGCCTTTGGTTACTTCTATACGGCTGTTGGTAGGAGCTCTGTAAACTACGGCGTTGCCGTTCTCGTTTACGGCTTTAAGGAAAGCGTTCTGGGTTCCGTCAAGAGCCGCCTGGGTTACGGCACCCTTTTCCGCAACTCCGGTAATCTTTTCGAAGTTGTAGGTGTAAGTCTTCTGCTCGAAGGTAATCGCCGTAATAGTCCAATCTGCGAAAATCTCGGTGTTTTCGTCGAATACGGTGTCTCCGTCTACGGGCGTGCCGTCTGCAAGCTTCCATCCGTTGAATTCAGCCGTGGCAGTGTTCTGAAGCGTAGGCAATTTGTCTCCGAGCGTACCGTCTTCGTTGGTCTTCAACTTTGCGGGGCACTCAACGTTTACTCCGTTGGTGTTAAGAGTAATGTCGTAATTTACAGCGCCGTCGGTAGAAGGATCGTATGCTCTGAATACGAACGAAGTATCGCCTGCCGTTTTTGCCGCAACGGAGATTAAAATCGTTTCGCCTGCAGCTACGGAGAAGGAAGCGTTAATCACTTCGGTATTCCAAGTGTTCGCCTCGGTGGTACTCTTCGTCCATTTTTCCACAACGGTATTTTCGCTGGCAACTACGGTTATCGTTACCTGTGCATCGCCGGTATTCTTATAATAGTAGTATACCTGGCCTTCCCTGCCAGCCTTGACCTCGGTTGCGGTTATAGCGGTAGCCGAGAGCTCCTCGATAACCTTGGGATTTTCCCACTCGCCGGGCTCGGCAAAGCCGTAACTCTTTGTCTCAAGTGCGGCGTATACGGCTTCCGTATAAAGGTCGGCGCCGTTGATAAGGAACGCCATCTGAGGCGCGCCTGCCATAAGCTCGGCTACGGTTTTGTTACCGCCCTCGAAATTGCCGTACATAAATACTATGCCTTTTGCTTCGTCGAGCACGATGTAAGCGGTCATATCCACGTCCATCGATTGCTCACCCATTTCCTGCTTGGTAATCTTGGCGGTGTAATATTCGTCGCCCTTTTCCCACGTGCCCGTCATTTTTACGCCGTTGGTCAACACTACGAAGGTTTCGTCAACTTTTACGTCGAGCGTCGTGCTGTCGGATAAAGCATAAGCAAAATTGTTTGCGGTTCCTGCCTCGTTAAGGCTGTATTGACCTTCTATAGCCGTGTAGTTGCCTACAGCGGCGTCTACTTCCATCTTCTGGGAGATAGCTATCTGCTCAACGGAGAACGAACGCGAACCGCCTGCGGTCTGGAATCTTACGCCCGCGAAGGTGTTGACAGCTTCGTCGGTTACGCTTCTGATTTCGGTCCATTCCGTGCCGTTTAAGGAAAGGCTTAAGGATGCAATGTGGTTGTCGAGGTCGACGTCAAGTCTGAAATAGTACTTGTCGCTGGTGTTGACGGCGAGATCGGAATCGTTACCTCTGTCGCCCGTACCAAATCTCATACAGTACTTCTTGCTTCCGTTCGAGCTGAGCGCAAAGAGTATCTTGGAGTCCTGATCGCCCGTAAGGTCGGTCGAGGTTACTATCTGAATAGGATCCCAGCTGCCTGCTTCCACTGCGTTGAATTTACCGGATACGCGGTAAGCGCCGGAAGTTTTAGCCTCGTCAAATCCGATTACTGCGTACAGCGTATCGGTACTGTGCTGGTCCTTCATGTTGATGGTGCCGTCTGTGAACGCAGCGTTGAGGTCCTTGGAAGCGCCCATCTCATTGCCGTTTTTGGTGCCTGCGGCAATCTTGACGGTTCCGTTACCTATCGCTTCGGCAGCGCCTACGCTAGAGATATCTTCGCCTTTGCCCTCTTCCCATTCGATGCCGGCGATGTCGACGTATTCCGTCTTTGCTTCGCTTACGGTATCGGCAACGAAGGTTATTACGTCAACCTTGGTCTCGCCGCTGTAAACGTCGTCGCACTTAAAGGTGTAAGTGCACTTGCCCGCGTTTTCGCCTTCGGTTATAGGAGTTCTCGTATAAACGGAAGTCTTGAGTGCGGGAAGCGTTACGGTCTTGGTGTGAGTGCTGTCGTTACCGCAGGTAAGAGCTACCGAACCCGCAGTCGTAGCGTCGGGAGCCGTAACGGTCGTGTAGGTCCACTTGTGTCCGGTAGCCGCCTCGAATACTGCTTCGGGGTTGAGAGCCTCGCCCTCCTCGTCGAGATATCTGCCGTAACCGGTGTAGTAGTGAGCCACTTTAACGCCCTGGTCTTCGCAGGTTGCCGACGAAACCGCTACCTTCTCGCCCTTGTTCTCGTCGAAGTTGGATTTGAGTTCGAGATAATAAATGTTTGCGTTCTTCGCGTTAGCGTCGCTCTTGGTTATCGTATCACTACCTACGTAATAGGTCTTGCCTGCCTTAAGCTCGAAGATAACGGCGTTCATATCGCTGTTCTTCCAGCAGATCTGCTGGGTGTCAACTATGGTAAGTTTGGTAACGGCTTCTGCGCCCTCGCCTTCGGTTACGCCCTCTGCAAGGGAAAGATAAGCCGTCGAATTACCCGAACCGGAAGTTCCGTAGAGTACTAAGGTTGCGTCCTCCTCGACTTCTACTTTAAGACCCTTTTTGAATTGTTTATAAGCCGCGACGTCACCTTCTGCGTCCTTATTGGTGAAGAGGTCTGCACCGAACTTTACACGGTAGCCGACAGACTTATCTGCGCCGCCGACGTATATTTTCTTGCTGTTGGAGTCCATTTCGAAGTCTCCGCCTGCAAGGGTTACGCCCGCAACGATTTCGGAGCCGTTTTCAAGCCACTTCTTGCTGTTGTTGTCCAAAGCCGCGTCATAGTCGGCCTTAGTCCACTCTTTGGTAAGGTTGATGCCGTCTTCGGGAGGATTTTCCTGTCCCTTAGGCGTCCACTTAGCGTAAACGGTTACAGCGTTCGAGTACGTCTTGGTGAAGTCGAACGCGGTGGTGCAAGCTTCGTCGGAGAACCAGCCGCCGAAATCATAGTCGGCGTCGGTGGGGTCGACAGCAGGCTTGGTAACCTTGCCGCCCGAGGTCTTTGCCGCAGCGTCGGAAGGCTTCGTGCCGTGGTCTTTCATATTCCAGGTGATGTCCTGCTCGGTCTGATTGTTAGTCGGTTTGGTGCTGTTGTCTTTCTTACAACCTGCAACGCCGACAGCCGTACCAGTGCCGATTAAACCTGCGATAAGGAATACCGACAAAAGTTTGGTCAGTTTTTTGTTCATTGTTCAATTTTCCTCCAAATAATTTTTGTATGAAGTCGATACTTTTGGGCGCAATAAGCCCATTAGTAGCTGATACTGAATTTATTCTATCATAGTATTATGCCTTTGTCAAACCCGAAATGAAAATTTTTTGCAAATTCCGTTAAAAATATTCATAGTAATTTTTGGAAAGAAAGGGAAAAACGACGCGCGGCTTTGTTACCTTATATATTATGTAGCGGTCTAAAAAAAGTACTGCCCGCCGCGGTCACGCGGCGGGCAGTATTAAATTCAGTCCTTGTTGTTTCAGAAGCCAAAGTAGTCCTTGGCGTTGTTGTAGCAGACGTCCTCCACTATCTTGCCCAAGGTCTCCATTTCGCTTGCGGGGTACTGCCCGCTCTCCACTAAGTTGCCGAGCATATTGCAGAGTATTCTTCTGTAATACTCGTGGCGGGGATAAG
>CAYMUQ010000027.1:0-13726 GCA_964393805.1 uncultured Clostridia bacterium | reverse complement strand
CTGTCCTGACGGGCGTAACCGAAATAGGGAATAACCGCGGTAATTCTGCCCGCGCTTGCACGCCTTGCCGCGTCAATCATAATGAGAAGTTCCATCAGCTTATTGTTGACGGGATAGCTCGTGGACTGAATTAAGAAAACGTCTTTGCCGCGGACGGTTTCGTCGAAACGGACGTAAATTTCGCCGTCGGAAAAGTGGGTAACTTCCATTTCTCCGAGCGAAGTATTGAGATGTTCGGCAATCTTTTCAGCCAAAGGTCTGTTCGAGTTGCCTGTGAAAATCTTGATTTCGTTTCCGTGGTTAATCATTTAGGATTTGCCTCCGCTATTCATTTGTAATATTCATAAGAGCTTTACCGCCCTTATAAACTATCTTAATTTTACTTTGTAAAAGCTGTAAAGTCAAACGATAGCGCTTTTGTTAGAAAATTGTTATTAAAATGTTAATTACTAACTACGAAATGGTAATTTCTTTTGCTTAGATATCTTCTTCTTTTCTGACCTTTTCCCTTATACGCATTGTCGAGAAAAACCGCGAGAGAATTTCCCGGCACTCCTTTTCCATCACTCCGCCCTCTATTTCCACGGTATGGTTCAATAGATTTGCGTTTGCAAGCTCGGTCGTTAAAGACCTGCCCTTATCCTCGGGCGCGCCGAAATAGACCTTTTTTATGCGCGAATTGAGTACCGCACCCATACACATGGGACACGGCTCCAAGGTTACGTACAGCTCGCAGTCGGGAATGCGCCAGCTTTTGAGTTTTTTACACGCCTTTTCTATTGCCTCAATCTCGGCGTGGGCGGTAGCTATCTGCCTCTTGGTTCTGCGGTTATGTCCGCGCGATATAACCTTACCGTCCAGCACCACCACCGCGCCTATGGGCACCTCGCCCTCTTCGAGCGCTTTTTGCGCACATTTGAGCGCGCTTTTCATAAACTTATTTTTTTCCATAATATCTCGTAAAATCTTTTAAGATTTTATAACACTCCCGAATATCCGAAAGCCGCGTTATAGGGTGCGAAAGATTATCGTCGCCGCACTCCACGGTATAGGACGGAATATTCAGCTTGTGTATGCACCAGTCTTTATACCCGCCGCAGGAGCCCGTTATGATTTTAGGCGTATATCCCGTCGTACGGGCGATTATGTCCGCGCCGTTCTTGTCGCCCCCACCGCCGTACTCCCAGTAAATTTCGCCGCCCTTAGTGTGAAAACTAAGAGTGACTACGGGCTTTATGCGCCGCGTAAAGCGTACCAAAGCTTCGGTTTCGGGTTCGCTTACGGCATAGTCGCCTATACAGTTTTCCGCGCCCCTTTTCTTCGTGTTCAGTCTGCCCTGTCCCCAGTCCGCGTCGAAATTACAGTTTAAATCGACACCGCGCGCATTGGCTTTCCACATAGGCTGTTTGGTCTCGCAGATATTGACGCCGTCGGGATTTAAAAGCGGTATTATCCAGCCGCCCGAACATACGCCAGTCTTTATATGTTTTATTGCAAGAAGCGCAGTTATCCACTCCCTTGCGTGCACCGCGTAGACGGCTATAAACTGACCGCCGTAGTCGCTTCCCGTGTGCAGAGCGTAAATATTTCTTTCTTCGAAAGAATAGCCTATAACGCACTTTTTACCTTTATACCTATCGTAAAACGACGAAACTTTTTCGTATATCACACGATAGTATATTATTTCAGTGCGTCATTTATGGTATTCCGCGCCCGCGTTTATCATAAAACCGCGGTAGATTTGCTCCAATAGAATTACGCGCATAAGCTGATGCGGAAAGGTCATATCCGAAAACGACAGCTTTAAATCCGCGCTGTTTTTTACCTCTTCGGCAAGTCCGCAGGAAGAGCCTATAATAAAGCTTATCTCACTGCCCGCGTCGACGAGTTTTTTAAGGTTGTCCGCAAGCTGAACGCTATTTAGCTTTTCACCCTCTATGCAGAGCGCGATTTTAAAACCCGCCGCCGCCTTTAAAATTTTGGGGGCTTCCTCGCGGATATTCTTGCCTTCGGCAAGCTCTTTTATTTCCAGCCTGCAAAAACGCGACAGACGCTTAGAATATTCGTTTATTGCCTTACGCAGGTATTCTTCCTTTATCTTGCCCACGCACACTATATTTACCTTTATCATATAAACAGCCCCACAAACCAGATAATGCACATAGCCGCAATACCGACAGACGCGGTGATAAAAAAGCGCTTTATCCCCCCCTGCCTTACGGGTTTGAATTTGGAAACGCTGACCGTTCTTACGGTTTCGCCGTCCTCTATGCGTTTAAGTTTTGCGGGCAGGCTGTCGATTATAAGCCATACCACTCCGCCTGCCAAACTGAGCGCGGAAAGAATATATATTGCTATCTTCGCGCCTTGGGAAATTATGAGCTCGCCCGCCGCGTCCACCGCGCCGCAGGCGTACAGAATAATTATGAGCGCGTTGTTTATAAAATGAATGATGACCGACGGCGTAAGCGAATGTGCGCGTATTGCAAGAAGCGCGAACAGACAGCCGCAGATAAACTGGTAAATCGTCTGCTCCGCCGAGCCGTGATACAGCGAAAAGACGAAGCCCGTCAAAAAGACCGTGCGAAGCGACCCCGCGTCCCCTTCCGCATTGTTTAAAATCATTCCGCGGAACAAAATCTCCTCCATTACCGCGGGTATAACGGCTATTACGAGAATAGCGGGTATTATCTTTGCACCCGACAAGTCGGGAAGCGTGCTTGCGTTGCGCTTATAGCCCATAAGCTCCAACAACTTGATAAACCAGTCGTTGACCCAACTCAACGAAAACAGCAGTCCGAAAATAAGCATAAGTCCGATTATAACGTACTTGGGTCGGGTCTTTATCGGCAGAAGCAATCTTGCGGGCTGATTGTAATATTTAAGCGCAAGCGTAAGAACTATCGCTATCGCTATCGGCGAGACGAGATAATTTATATATTTCGCGCCGTCGGTGCCTGCAATTCCGCTTACCGAAATTATGCCCGACGCAAGCAGGCTGAGTAACAGATATGCAGATACCGAGGCGCTGAACGCCGCGCCGCCCGCAGACGAGCCGAGCGGAAGTAATTTTCTTTCTTTCACGCGATAATTATAACTTAAACGGCGGGTTAAAGTAAATAAAATCGTTTTACTTTTATGCAAAAAAGTTATAAAATTTAGACTATGAGAACAATCGACACCAAAGAAATAGAAGACAAAATTTATTCGCTTGCTTTGAAAGCGGGCGTAACCCTCACTCCGTCGTGCAAAAAAGCGCTTGAAAAAGCCGCCGTTTCCGAAAAAGACGGCGCGGCAAAGTTTGCACTCGAAACGCTCGTTCTTAACGCGGACACCGCCGAACGCGACGAGCTTCCCGTCTGTCAGGATACGGGTATGGCGGTCGTAATTTTGGAAATCGGTCAAGAGGTTTACCTTACAGGTAAAAATCTTAATGACGCAGTCAACGACGCGGTAAGGCGCGCTTACGCCGACGGATATTTCCGCAAGTCGATATGCGACCCCATAACACGTAAAAATACTGGTGACAACACTCCCGCCGCTCTGCATACCCATATAGTCGAAGGCGATAAAGTTAACATAACCTTTCTTCCCAAGGGGTTCGGCAGTGAGAATATGAGCGCTACGTATATGCTCAAACCCTCGCAGGGCGTGGAAGGCATAATAGACGCGATTGTCAACACCGTCAAGGTTGCGGGGTCGCGCCCCTGCCCTCCCGTCTACGTCGGCGTAGGAATAGGCGGCAGTTTCGACACCTGCGCGTACCTTGCCAAAAAGGCGTTGACCCGCGAGGTCGGTTCGGTCAACCCCCGCGAAGACATAGCTCAAATCGAGAAAACCGCGCTTGAAAAAATAAACGCCCTGAACGTAGGCTGTCAGGGCTTCCACGGCGCAACCACCGCAATAGGCGTAAGTTGCGAATGGGCGTACACACACATTGCGGGTCTGCCCGTGGCGGTAAACATACAGTGCCACTGCGTCAGATGCGAAAAGGCGGTGATATAATGATTAAACTTTCGTTACCTTTGGATAAAGAGACCGTAAAAAAACTGCACGCGGGCGACAGCGTTATGCTGTCGGGAACAATTTATACCGCAAGAGACTGCGCACACAAAAGACTGTGCGAGTTGATTGAAAATAATCAGCCCCTTCCCTTCGATTTAAAGGACGCGATAATATATTACGCGGGTCCCTGCCCCGCAAAGCCCGGTTATGCAAGCGGAAGTTGCGGTCCCACCACCTCCGCGAGAATGGACGACTACGCACCGACACTTCTCGATTTGGGGCTGGGCGGAATGATAGGTAAGGGCGATATGGGCGGCAAAGTAAAAGACGCAATCGTTAATAATTGCGCGGTTTACTTCGCGGCTATCGGCGGTGCGGGCGCACTGTACGGCAAGGCTATAAAGTCGAGCGAGTGCGTAGCCTTTCCCGACTTATTAAGCGAAGCGGTAAGAAAATTAGAAGTTGAGAATTTCCCCGCGGTCGTTGCAATCGACTGCGAAGGGAAAAGTATCTATTAAAGATACATTATTCGTACTCGTCGAAATTTCTTCTCGGCTCTATGCAGTTGGGCGGACACGGAGGCGGACAGGGCATACAGTCCTTGTCGGGACGCTGTTGAGGCGGTTTATCTTCCTTCGTCTTGACGAGTATGACGTCCTCGCCTATCTTAACCACGTTGCAAAGCGGGATAAATTCGTCCGATTTTGTAAGTTTGAAGCCCTTGCAACCCGTAACGAAAAAGCCCTTTATCTGCCCTCCGGGGTATGTAAACTCCATATCGAAAACTTTTCCTAAGTTTCTGCCGTCGCTGACGGACACCACTTCCATCTTTTTAATCTGACTGAATAAAAATTCCATATATAAATTATATGCGGCAGGCAACTATTTTGTTGCCTGCCGCACCGTCTTGTAAACTGATTTACACTTTTAAATTTATATATCTTAGAGGATTGTTATCGAATACCCACTCGAGCCTGAGACCGCCCGTCAGATAACTTCTGAAGCTTGCCGCCGTATCTCCGCCTATCCAGAAAACAATTTGGAAAACTATCAGCGCGAGCATAATGGTTACCGCCAACATGAAGAGCATACCGCCTATTCTGTTGAAAGCCTTTACGACGGGGTTGTCGATTTCGGCTACTCCCTTTATAATCTTTACGATTATAATTCTTAAAAGCTGTACTATCAAAAACAGGACTATTCCGAGAACGATTTTGGAAGTCGAAATTCTTGCAAGGAAGTTTACGAATTTGCTGCCCGAAGCCTCCATAGCCTCAGTCAGCTTACCCATAAGCACCTGTACGAAATTCCAGCTTGCGACTATTCCTATGAGGAAATAAGTGACGACGACAGAAATAATGATGCCGAATATTCCTCCGGTAAACATTTTCAAAAGCTTACCGAAGCCCAGCATCAAGCCGATTAACGCCGACAATAGTATTATGCCCAATGCTAACCAGTCAACTATCTGCATCTCAATCCTCCTTGCCAAGGCATTATAACATAATCCTTGTAAAAAAGCAAAACTTAGTCGTTTAATTTATTGCAAATAACTTAACTTTTTATACCTATTATTTTTAAATATGACAATATTGTCAGGTTTAGCCCAAAAAAATGAGGTTCTTACGAACCCCATTTAACTTTAACAAATATCTTCCTTTATTCTTTTGAGCGCAGACTTTTCAAGCCGCGAAACCTGTGCCTGCGATATACCTACCTCCGAGGAAATTTCGGTCTGGGTTTTCCCCTCGAAATAACGCAAGAACAGTATGCTCTTTTCCCTCTCGCCCAGTCTTGACATAGCCTCGTATAAAGCGGCTTTCTCCGTCCAGACCTCGTCGTTATTTTTCGCGTCGAATATCTGGTCCATTAAAAGAAGCGTGTCACCCTGCTTGTTATATACCGGGTCGTATAAAGACACGGGGTCGGAGATTGCGTCTAAGGCGTACGCAACTTCCGAAACTGCTACGTTCATCTCCTTTGCTATCTTGTCGTAGGTTACGTCCTCGTCGCTCTCTTCAAGCTTTTCGCGCACCTTTAAAACTCTGTACGCAGTGTCGCGTATCGAGCGGGAAACTCTTAAAGAGTTTCCGTCGCGGAGATATCTTTTGATTTCGCCGAGTATCATCGGAACGGCGTAGGTTGAAAACTTGACCCCGACGGAGACGTCGAAGTTGTCTATCGCCTTGATAAGTCCGACACATCCCACCTGAAATACGTCGTCGGCGTTTGCCTTTTTCGACCAGAACCTTTTAACGAGCGACAGCACGAGGCGCATATTCGCTACTATAAATTTTTCGCGTGCGACTTCGTCCCCCGCCTTTATCTTCAGCATAAGCTCTTCCTGCTCTTTATTAGAGAGCTTGGGAAGTCCCGAAGTTTCCACTCCGCAGATAACGACTTTATCGTACATATAAATAACCTCCTATATGTACGATTAAGTTTTATGCTAACGGCATTAAATCTGCTTGGAAATATCCTTTTTAAGCTTGGCTATTATTTTCTTTTCGAGCCTCGATATGTAACTTTGCGAGATACCGAGCTTATCCGCGACGTCCTTTTGGGTCATCTCTTCCCCGCCGTCAAGCCCGAAACGCATACGCATAATTTTCTGTTCCCGCGAAGAGAGCCTTGAAAGGGAAGCTTTTAAAAGCTCTCTCTCCACTCCGCCCTCGACGTCTGAATAGACCGCGTCCGCGTCGGTACCCATAACGTCGGATAATAGTAGCTCGTTGCCCTCCCAGTCGGTATTCAAGGGTTCCTCGAACGACACCTCCTGCTTTATTCTGGACAGTCTGCGAAGGTACATAAGTATCTCGTTTTCTATACACCGCGAGGCGTATGTTGCAAGTTTTATATTCTTGTCCGCACGGAACGAGTCGATAGCCTTTATAAGTCCTATGGTTCCGACTGACACTAAATCGTCCCCGTCAGCGCCCGTCCCCTCGAACTTTTTTGCTATGTAAACGACAAGTCTTAAATTGTGTTCAACCAGCTCGGCTTTGGCTCTCTGGTCGCCGTTTTCCAAAAGCGTAAGCTTATCTTTCTCCTCTTCGGAGGAGAGCGGCAACGGAAGCGCCTCTGTGCCGCATATGTAATCGAGAGTGTTCAGTCCGAAAATCTGGCGTAATAAATTTTTGATTTTTTCAAACATCAGTTTACCTCCGCTACGTCGGGGTGCATTACTATTTTACATATACGGTTAGGCGAAACCCCGAACAAAACTCCCTTTCTTACCGCCACCTCTTTGCCGTCGTCTATCTCCACTTTATCCGCCTTGAATACGGCAAGCCTGCCTTTCCCCGAAACAGTATGTATATCCGTAAAGGTTTTTATCCCTCCGACGTCAATCAATTTTTTCGCCGCGTTTTCGGGTATGATGCTGACGGGCGAGCCGCCGTAGTAAACCTTGTTTCCGCTGTCGTAAAACGCGGGAATTTTTGCGCTCTTGCCGTCTAAGTAAACCGTGCAGACAAACGCCTGCGAGGAGTGTACTCTGATTTTGGAAACGACTTTTTTTACGATTACTACCAAAATAAGCGCAAAAAACATCGGTATTCCTATCGGCACGGACGAGAGGATATATCCTCCTCCGCCCTTATAGTCCGCTCCCGTAAGCGAGAACAAAGCAATCAGTGCGCCGCCTAAAAGAAAACTGAAAGCCGCAAAGAGCGCGGTAAATTTCAGATAGCCTTTGAACCTCGTGAATTTCCCCGAGAGTGCGCACATTACCGCACCCGCCGCCAATTTTACAGCTAAGCCGACTACCGTTCCCCACGGCGAAACGAGCCTCTCCACGCCGAACAAGGGATAGACGACGGCAAACGCCGCGCCCAGCGCCGCGGACAGCGCCACCTTGTAGGTCTTGCCCGGATTTTTGGCCGCCGCCTTCGCCGAGTACAGCAGCGTGAAGTCCATACAGAAATTTTCCAGAAAGGCGTACTCCGCGTAAATTTGCATCGTGCAAGCATTATAGCGCGCATCCGTCCGTCGAATAATAAAAGAAATTGTCGGATAACGAATAATTATGTAAATGAAAAAACGCGGTGCTGTAAGCACCGCGCCTTGAAAATTTTATTGTTAAAAATCGACTTCTTCCAGAATTTCCTCTATCTCCTCTTTCGTGCCGCACGACATAAGTTTTACGCGCGTTTTGACCGAACCCTCGTGACCCTTTAAATAAAAGGCTATCATCTTTCTCATATAGACGGTTGCAAAGCGGCTGTCGAAATACTCGAAGGTCTTATCAAGTTGCCATTTGATTATCGGCTTTTTATCCTCGACGGGGGTATCGGTTATTCTTGCGAAAATAAAGGGGTCGTACATTGCGCCTCTTGCGACCATTACGCCGTCCGCGCCCGTTTCGTTTACAAGTTTATCCGCTTCGCGCCTGCCAAACACTCCGCCGTTGGCTATAACGGGTATCTTTACCGCAAGCTTTGCTTTTGCAATCTCGCCGAAATTTACGCCGCCCGAATATATCTTGTCGCGCGTTCTGCCGTGAATTGTAAGCATATCCGCGCCCGCGTCCTCCATAGCGATTGCAAAGTCGCGCGTTATAAGATGCTCCCCGTCTATCCCCGTGCGGAACTTGACCGAAACTGTCTTGCCGCTCGATTTTGCCGCCCTTACCACAGCCTGTGCAAGGGGGATATTTTCAAGCAGTGCGCTCCCCTCTCCATTTTTATAAATTTTGGGCATCGGACAGCCCATATTTATATCGATTAAATCGAAGGGCGCAATCTCTTCTGAATTTGCGGCTCTTTGCATAAATTCGGGGTCTGCGCCGAAGAGCTGTACCGCCTTTATCCCCTCGTAGTCCTCGGGAAGAAACAACAGCGCTTTGGTGTTTTCGCTGTTGTAGCAGAGCCCCTTTGCGCTGACCATTTCGGTAAAGGTAAGTCCAGCGCCCAGCCGCATACACATTTGGCGGAACACCGCGTTGGTATAGCCTGCAAGCGGCGCTAAAAAGAGGTTATTTTTTATATGTAGTTTTCCCGCTTCAACGCTCTTTAATTGCATTTTTTGCCTTTAACCAATAGTAGTCGAGTTCGAGTTCGTCAAGGTCGGTTATATTCTTGCCGTCTGCAATTATTAGCTTTTCACACTCCACGAAGCGACCGACGAACTTATCCGTTGCGGTGCGGAGCGCCTCTTCGCAGTCCACGCCCGCAAGTCTTACCGTATTCACCGCGGCGAACAGCACGTCGCCCGCCTCCTCGAACGCGGCGGCTTTGTCACCGCTTTGCAGAGCGTCGACCATTTCCTTCACCTCTTCCCACAGCTTTTCCGAAGCGGAAACGGGCGATAAGAAGTCCATACCGCTCTTTGCCGCGCGTTTGCCCACCTTTTGGGCGCGCATACACGCGGGCATATTTTTGGGTACCGCCTCGACGCTCTCGCCGAAGGTGGTCATATGTTTTTCTTTATTTTTGTTTTTATCCCATACGCCAAGAGCCTCGGTCTCGTTGCTCGCCTTGTCCTTGCCGAATATATGCGAGTGGCGGAAAATGAGCTTTTTGACGTTGCCCGTTATCGCGTCGTTCGCGTTGAACGCACCCTGTTCGCCCTTTAAAACCGAGTGGAAAGCGGCTTGTAAAAGTATATCTCCCGTCTCTTCTAAAATCGCGTCGTCGTCCGCTCGCTCTATTGCGTCGGCAAGCTCGTACGCCTCCTCTATGACGTTCATCTTAATGGTTTCGCAGGTCTGTACTCTGTCCCACGGACAACCGCCGGGGGCGCGCAGAACTTCTACCAAATGACAGAGGTCTGCAAAGTCGTAGCGTTCCTTTTTAAGAAATTCGTCTTCCTCTATGGTGACGGCGCAGGTCAGGTCGTAATTTTTCTGCCTGTCTATCTCGTACACCTTAATCTTCTTTGCCTTACCGCCTCTTACGAAGGTGCATACGCTTTCCTCGCCGAAAAGGTCGGTTAAGACCTGCTTGACCTCGGAAGCCGCGTAGTCGTCGTCTATATCGTATACGACCGCGGCGCGGCAACTTTTAAGCGTGCGCACGGTATATGCGGAGAGCGCGGTCACCGAAGCCGCCTGCATTTTCGCGGCGTTGCGTATTTTTGAAATGCGCGAAACGCCCTCGCACACCTCTGCGCTCTTGCACTTTTTAAGTATGATTTTGCAAGCCTCGTCCTCGCTTACCGCGCCGTCCACGCAGTAGCAGACGCTCTGACTGCGTCCCTCGCCGAGAATTTTTTTAGCGAGATTTTTATTGAGCGTATCGAAGTTGCGCGACGACAGAAAAATGCCGTCCAACGGTTCGACGGCGTAGCCGTCAAGGTTTTTATAGCTTTCGGTATCGGCCGTCCGCGCAAAAATTTTGTCTGCGTTTTTGAGTGCGCGTTCAGCCGCCCGCGTTAAATCGCCTTCCTGCGTTCCTAATCCTATCAACGTAATCGGCATCGGATTTCTCCCCTTTGTTTTTTACCATTACAATATAACAGAAATTGAGCGCGACCGCAACTAAATACGAGCAGTTTGCCGAAATAGCCACTCCCACCACGGATAGCGGAGTAAACGCGACGAGCACCGCCGACAGCGCAAGCCTTACGCCCGCCGTAACCCACTGGGTCACCGTGCCTAATAGCGGCTTTCCGAGTGAGGTCAGGCACGCGGACGACGTCTGCACGAGTGACGAAGTGACCGCATTTACAGCCATAACGCGAACTAAGGTTATCAAAAGCGACTTTTCACTGCCGCTTAAAGAGGGGAAAATTATCCTTGCGGCAAGCGGTGCGAACGCATACAATAAAACGGCGCACGGAAGAGCTATTATGACCGTGTAAATCAAAGCTCTCGAAACCTCTTTTTTGGCGCCCTTTATATCTCCCTTTGCCGCAAGCGGAGAAATGTTCGGAACGCTTGCAGCCGCCAAACCGTAAGTCACGGAGACGGGAAGATTTATTATAGTAACCGCACAGCCCGAAAAAATGCCGTAAAGAACGGTCGCGTCCTGTGCCGTGCGGCGTAAAATGTTGACTACCGCAATGCTTTCCAAAAGCTGACTTACGGGGAACGCGATTGCCGTTAAAGTAAGCGGCACGGTGTACGCAAGCACCGCTTTTAAAGATACGCTCTTTTCCCTGTACAACGGCTTTACTTTGCTCGTACCGCCCGCATACATAATTATTGCTATAACGCAGGTCAGCGCCTCGCTTACGGTAACTGCCAACACTGCCGCCGCCGTGGCTTTTTGTACGTTTCCCTTGTATAAAGTTGCAAGCGCGATACCCGCCGCCACTTTGACACCCTGCTCCAAGACCTCGGTAAACGCCGTGGGGAACATATTGCCCTTGCCCTGAAAATAGCCGCGCACTACCGAAATCACCGCGACGAAAAAGACGGACGGTGATAGAAGTCTGCAACAAGCCGCAACGCCCGCCTCACCCTGAGCCGCCGCAAGCGGCGCGGACAGCGCGAACATTATGAGCGACCCTATGAGACCTATTCCGCCGTACAAGTAAAACGCACGCCGTTCGGCTCCGCGCGAATTGCCAGAAGAGATTATACGCGCGATACCCGTAGGTATTCCGCTTGCCGAGACCGTTAAAAGAATACAGTAAAGCGGATAAACCATTTGGTAAATGCCCATACCCTCGCCGCCTAAAATCGCGACGAGCGGTATGCGGTAGACCGCGCCTAAAAGCTTAGAAAGAAATCCGCCTATGGAAATTATAATTGCGCCCTTTACGAAGGACTGTTTTTTGCTTTGCATAATTTTAGTATGCAAAATTTTCAGTTTAATTATTTAACAAAAGGCGGCGCAATTTGCGCCGCCCCGAAATAAATTTTTTTACTTATATTATTCGAACTGGTTTGCAAGTATGGTAGCCGAGAGCTGTGCAAGCTTGCACGCCGCAGGCTCTAATTTTGCGCCCTGCTCCGTCGACACGAGAGCAACCGCACCGAGACAGTCTCCGTTTGAAACTATAGGCACTATTATCTGTGCTGTAATCTGATTTTGGTTTTCACCATCGCAGATAGGCACTATGTCGCCGCCTTCGGAAAGATTTGCGATATAGCTCTTGCGCTGTTGCATTATTTTATCGAGCATCTGCGATACCGCTTTGCCCGTAACGTCGCGCTTGCCCCTTCCCTCTGCGTGAAGCACCTCGTCGGTGTCGCAGACTATAGCGAGGTGTCCCGAGAGCTCCGATAAACTCTTTGCCGTACCCTCCGAAAATTTTTCGAGCGAGGCAATCGGCGAATATTTTTTGAGCATAAGCTCGTCGCGGTCGGTAAATATTTCCAACGGGTCGCCCGACTTAAGGCGCAACGTACTTCTTATTTCCTTAGGTATTACAACCCTTCCCAGCTCGTCAATTCTTCTTACTATTCCTGTTGCTTTCATATTTTCTCCTTAAAACTATAAGCAAGAATAGTTTGGGTAAACCTTCTAAAATAATACATTTTTGTACGGTGAAATTATTGTTGCATAAGTTTTCGCGGTTTGGTATAATTAAAGTCGGCTTTTGTTTGGTAAATTGCCGTATTTAAAAATTCGGGAAATTAAATGAAAATTATTCATACCGCCGATATTCATCTCGGCTCAAAACTTCAGTCGCGCTTTCCCAAAAGCGTGTCAGATATGCGCAAGGAAGAGGTTCGCTCCACTTTCAAGCGTATGGTTGAGTACGCCTCGGAAAACGGCGTAAGCGTCATACTTCTTTCGGGCGACGTCTTTGACAGCGACCACCCCTTTAAAAAGGACAAGGAGTTCTTTTACAGCGTAATTGCAAATAATCCGCAAATTGAATTTATCTATCTTCGCGGCAATCACGATATAGACGGCGAAAAGCCCGACGAAAACCTTTTAAACCTTAAGACCTTCCGCAACGAGTGGCAAAGCTACGACTTCGGCAACGTAACCGTAAGCGGAATAGAGATAAACGCCCAAAACGCAACCTCCCTCTACTCCTCGCTCGACCTAAATAAAGACCGCATAAATATAGTTATGTTACACGGTCAGACGGGCGACGTTTCGGGCGTAGATAAAATAAACCTCAAAAAACTTAAAAACAAAAATATAGACTACCTCGCCCTCGGTCATATCCACAGACCGCAAGCGGGCGTTTTAGACGAGCGCGGAGAGTACGCGTACTGCGGCTGTATAGAAGGCCGCGGCTTCGACGAGACTGGAATTCACGGCTTCGAGCTTATTGAAATAACCGACAAGCTTACTCACGAATTTATCCCCTTTTCCGAACGCGCAATCCTCGAACACGACGCCGACGTAACGGGCGTTAAGGACGCATACTCCGCCTATCTAAAAATCAAAGAACAAATAAAGCTTTCCAAACGGGATATTTACAGAATAAATCTTACGGGCGAGCTCGATTACGACGTCGACGACCTTGCAAGCGATATTGAAAAATATCTTTCGTCCGACTGTGCGTACGCAAGCGTAAAAGACAGAACAAAACGCGCAATCAATATCGACGACTTTAAATGCGATTTATCCTTAAAGGGCGAATTCGTTAGGACGGTTTACTCCGACCCAGAGCTTTCGGAGGACGAAAAACTGAAAATTATTAACTGCGGCTTAAGGGCGCTTGACGGAGGCGAGATAGAATTATGAAACTTTTATCCTGCCATATAGAGAACTACGGTTCAATCTCGAACAGAGATATTGATTTCAACGACGGTATCACCGCCTTTTGCGAGGGCAACGGCTACGGCAAGAGTACCCTTGCCTCCTTTTTAAAA
>CAYMUQ010000026.1:0-13895 GCA_964393805.1 uncultured Clostridia bacterium | reverse complement strand
TTATCCCCAGGATATATTGAGGGTACAGGGCGTCAAGGGCGTTCAGGACTATATCTTAGAGCAGATACAGTCGGTTTACCGCTCACAGGGCGTTGACATCAACGACAAGCACGTCGAGATAATCGTCCGTCAGATGCTCAAAAAGGTAAGAATAGAGAACTCCGGCTCGACCGACCTTCTTCCCGGCGAAACCGTCGATATGTTCACGGTCGAAGAGGAGAACGGAAAGGCGATTGCAAACGGCGGCGCTCCCGCACTTCAGAAGCGTGTGCTTCTCGGAATTACCAAGGCGGCGCTGTCCACCGAGAGCTTCCTTTCGGCGGCGTCCTTCCAGGAGACCGCAAGAGTGCTTACCGACGCGGCTATCAAGAACAAGGTAGACCCTCTTCTCGGCTTGAAGGAGAACGTTATTATCGGTAAACTCATACCTGCAGGTACGGGCGTAAAAGAGTACAAGAATATGTCTCCCGTAATCAATCCCGATTACGGCAAGGACGAAGAAACTATCTAAGGTTAGTACGAAGGCGGCGGAAGTTTTCCGCCGCCTTTAATTTGCGTATTTACTTAAAGGAAAAGATATATGTCGGATTTCGAAGACGTAAGACTTTGTGACCTTTTAACCAAGGTTGAGGCAAAGGCGCACAATATTCTGGATAATAAAAAGATTGCAGATTTCAAGGTTTTGGGCGCGGATATACAGAACGTATACAACTTCGTGATAGCCGCGGAGAAGTCGTACGAGGAACAACAGCCCATGCTTAAAAATCTGTTTTCCTCGTTTAACTATGCGGCGGTCATCATAAACGACGCGGTAAAAAGTAAGGCGCTGGATACGGAGGCAAAGACCCTGCTTTTACAGTGTCTCGAAATTATAATCGCCTGTTGCGGTAATATCAAAAAAACTTTATAGAAAAAAGACGGGGTTGCCGAAATTATCGGCAACCCCGTTATAAATTTAAATCAATTTACTTTTTTTCGTCGAGTTGATTGTTTCTCTCTTTAAACTTCTTCGTAAGCAAGGTAAGCGTAAAGCTTGCGCCCGCGCCGCACAAAAACAGGAATACTCCGAAGCATATCTGCAAGGTGTTCAAATACGCCGTCCCGAACTGATAGAAAAAGGTTATTACAACCGCGGGAACCGAACCTATTACAAAGCCGACTATCGCCCAGAAGGTAGCCCATCTGAATTTGTTTAAAAGAAACTGCATTAGCTTTGCAATCGTAAAGAAGCCTATGATAATGCCGACCGCAAACACCGCAAGAACCAAAAGAGCGTGCAGGGGAGACGTTTTGAGAGCTGAAATGGTATTTAACAGCGGCTTGTAATATCCGAATATAAGTAGTAGCATAGAGCCGCTTATTCCGGGAACTACCAAAGCACAGCTTGCTAAAAGTCCCATTACAAACAACAGCCAGTAGCTTGCAACCTCCATACCGGGGTTAAGATTTACGTCGCCGAGGCGGGGTATAAAGCAGATACCCACGACTACCGCAAGGGGAATTATAATCGAAACTATATCGACGGATTTTTTAAAACCGTTGCCGTGCGCCGTTTTGATAAGGTCGGGGATACTGCCGAGCATAAGCCCCGCAAATAAGGTTATGGTGGGGAAGGGGGCGTACTCTAAGGCGTATTTCAAGGGGAAATACATTGCGGCGAAAGCTAAAACCGCGCCTAATAAAATGGGTAGCAGAAATAAAAAAGAAGCCTTGAAGTTTTTGGTTATACCGCCGAGACTGTCAATTATTTTATCGTAGACGCCCATAAGTACCGCAAGCGTTCCGCCCGAAACGCCCGGTATTATCATTGCTACGCCTATTGCCGCGCCCTTTGCGGCATTTATCAGAAATTGTTTAGCCTTCAAAATATGCCCTCTTTTAGAACATTATACCCTCCTGCGGAGGTTAAGTCAACAGCTTGGGTTTACATTTTAGTATGCTGCATATAAACTATTTTACAATATCTTACAATCATAATATATGCGTCTACCTTGCTTGACAAACTATAAATTATAAAGTAAAATAAAATTGTATAACTTTAAGGAGACAGAGCTGTGGAAAATTCCCGCAAACGTGTGCTTATCGCAGACGACGCAGAACTGAACAGAGAAATACTCAAAAATATTTTACACGACCAGTTCGACGTCGTAGAGGCGAAAAACGGAGCCGAGGCGCTTAAAATAATGAGCAACAAAGAGAGCGGTATTTCCATACTCCTTCTCGACATTTTAATGCCCGAGACGGACGGCTTCGGCGTTCTTGAAATTATGAAAAAACGCGGGTATCTGGATTATATACCCGTTATAATTATTTCCTCGGAGTCCACCGCGAATTCGGTCGACAAGGCGTACGAATTGGGTGCGACCGAGTTTATAACCAAACCCTTTAACCCTGCGGTAGTCCGTCACCGTGTGATGAACAATATCAGGCTTTTCAACCGTCAGCAGGCGCTTATGCAGATAGTCACCGATAAGGTGTACGAGCGTAACCGCTACGCAGATATGATGATAAATATTTTAAGCACGGTTATGGAGGTTAAAAACGGCGAGAGCGGACTGCACATTTTACATATAAACACGATAACGAGAATACTTGCGGAAACTCTTCTGACCATGACCGACAAGTATACTTATACGAAAGAGGATATCCAGCTTATAAGCAACGCGTCCTCGTTGCACGACATAGGTAAGATGGCTATTCCGGACGAGATTATAAATAAGCCCGGGAAGCTCACCGCAGAGGAATTTGCGGTTATGAAAACCCACTCCGCAGAGGGTGCAAAGCTCATTAAAAGCTTAATAGAATACGAGGACGAACCGCTCGTCAGATACGCGTACGAGATATGTTTATATCATCACGAGAGATACGACGGCAAAGGTTATCCCTGCGGACTTAAAGGTGAAGAAATTCCCATCTGGGCGCAGATAGTTTCGGTTGCGGACGTGTTCGACGCACTTATAAGCGAGAGGGTTTACAAGGCGGCTTACACTCCCGAAAAGGCGCTCGAAATGATTTGCGGCGGCGAGTGCGGAGAATTCAATCCCTTGATTATACAGTGTCTTTTAAAGAGCAAGGACAGAATTCTCGACGCGCTGGACCGCGCATCGTCCGCCGAAAAGTGGGAGGAAAAGGTGCGCGCCGTGCAGGGCGACCTCGAAAAAATAAGCTCGGAAGGATTTTCGGGCAAGACCTTGCAAAAGTACAGCGTCGAGATGGCTAAGCACAAGTATTTTACTACCCTGTCCGACGGAATATTATTCGAGTATAACGTTATGGAAGACGAGGTGGTCGTGTTCGGCAATCCCAAGCTCGGTGTTCCGAAGGATATCGTATTCGACCCTACCGACAGAGAACAGGTCAGCAAATATCTGTTTATGCCCGCCTTCGATAAGGCGCAGGAGCTTTTGAATACCGCAACGCCCGAAACCCCCGAAACCGTATTCGAATTCGAGAGGGATATGGGCACCGCTACAAAAGTTTATAATATACGTATGCTGTCGATTTTCTCCGCGGACAAAAAGAGCTGTCTTGCGGTAGTAGGCAAAATTACGAAAAGAATAAAGAATAAATAATAGGAAAAAGAAAATGACCGTTAAAGAAATTTACGACGCCTGCGGAGGCGGATACGAAGAAATGCTTGCAAAGTTCCGCAACGACAATATAATCAGTACTTTTCTTAAGATGTTTTTAAAGGACGAAAGCTTTAAACAGCTCAAAGTAAAGCTCGATTTAAACGATGCGGAGGGTGCGTTCGGCGCGGCGCATAATTTAAAGGGCGTTGTGCTTAACCTCAATTTTGCGGGTTTGATACCTTCCGTACTTGCAATTACCGAGACTTTGCGCGGCGGAGATATCTCAACGGCAAAAGAGCAGTTCCCCGAAGTGGAAGAAGCGTATAACGCAGTAAAAACGGCTCTTGGTAATCTTTAATACATTTGCACCGCGCGGGCGGTGCGCCACTTAAGAAGATTTAAAGGCAGGCAAGGATAATGGCAGTCTTTGGCGAAAGCTTTAAAGAAAAATTTAATACGTTTTGGGCGAAATTCGTAGATTTCAGTAAGAGGTTCTGGAGTCGCTTCGTCGTAATAATAAAGAAAATATGGCTGTGGCTTGTCGTCGCGGCCATTCTCACTATGCTGATAGTCGGAGTTACGCTGTACACGTCAGGCATAAGAAGGACGCTGTTTAAAAATTCCGTGAACAATATGCTCGAAGTAACAGTTCAGGGCTCGGAGGCGTTCAACAGTTACATAGATAAGGATATGGACGCGTCGCAGAGACTTGCGGACAGGCTTTCACAGCTCGACGCGGACTCCAAGCAGAATATAAACGACATACTCGACGTAATAGAGGCTCAGACCGCAATATACAGAGTAACCGTAATCAAGCCCGCCGCCGGTATTTCGGGTATTGAAAAGGGACAGGTATATACCAACTATTCGACGGACAGCCAGCCCGAAGATTCGGACGTTTTGGAAAAGCTTGAAAAGCAGTTTGAGGACAATCAGATTGATTTAAGCGTGGAAATAAATCCCGACAATGACGCCTCGGTGGCGAACTATGAAGGCGTGTCCTCGGTGCGCGGAGTGTTCGAGCCGGTCGAAAAGACCTTCCCGAGCGTAGCCCGCGCCAAGTATATGGTGTATTACCAGGCGTTCCAGTTTGCCAAGGGTTCGGTAGCCGTCCTGCAGGAGTACAGGAACGTTTCCGACGTGGCGGATAAGTTCACGCTCTCGTTCTACGACGGCAAAGGCGTATCCCATATCATAAATAAGAACGGCGACGTGCTCGTAAGCAAGGACGCGAAGTTCAGTAATCTTTTCAGTCTAATTCAGGGCGGCAACAGCGAGAGCGCTTTAAACAAACTTAAAAACGTTATGAAGCCCGACGGCAAGGGCGCAATGACCTTTAAAATAAGCGGTGCGGACAACGTAATCGCATTCAATTCGATTAAAAACGCCGACGGCTGGTTTATGGTATCCATAGTTCCCAGTTCGGTTATAACTGCCGACGCCGAAGGGGTCATAAGTACTTCCGCGATATTCGGTTTGGTTATTGCCTTTATGGTAATATTTATGGTGCTTCTGGTATTCATCGTGCAGCGCAACAAGCGCGTAATGGTGTCCAAGGAAGCGGAGATAGCCTACCGCGAACAGCTGTTCGATATACTCGCCAACAACACCGACGAAGTATTCGTAATGATTTCCAAGGACGATATGGCGGTCGATTACGTCAGCCCCAACGTAGAGAGGGTACTCGGCTTTCAGCCCAAGGACGTAAAGAAAAGTCTCGACGCTTTGGGCAGAGCCAAATACTCGAAGGGCGAGAAGGTTGACAAGGCGGCGCTCGAAAGTCTGCAAGTTGGTTCGTGCCTTACCTTCGAAACCGAGAGACTGCACAAGCTTACCAACGAGAGACGCTATTTTATAGAGACCGTCTACCGCGTCCGCAGTGAGCAGAAGGACAAATACATCGTTGCCATAGCCGACAGAACCGAGGAGCTGTATTCGAGACAGTCGCTCGAAGAGGCGCTCAACCTTGCCAAGGTTGCGAACAAAGCCAAGAGCGCGTTCCTTGCGAATATGTCGCACGACATAAGAACGCCTATGAACGCAATCGTCGGACTGTGTACTTTGCTCGACAGAGACAGCGGCGACCAGGAAAAGGTCAAAGAACACGTAAAGCAAATCTCGCTTTCGAGCCGTCATATGCTCGAAATAATAAACGATATTCTCGATATTTCCAAGATAGAAACGGGCGAAACCGCGCTCAACCTGTCAGAGATTAACGTTTCCGAATTAATAAAGGAAATCGACAGTATTATAAGACCGCAGACCAAGTCGAAGGAGCAGTCCTTCAATATAGTCGTGGCGGTACAGGAAGGATTGTTCCTCGGCGACAAGCTTAGAATAAAGCGTATAATGATGAACATTCTTACGAACGCTGTCAAGTTCACGCCCGAGGGCGGAAGAATAGACTTTACGGTTCGTCAGATGGCGAGGGCTTCCAAAAAGTACGTGCGTATCCAGTTTATAGTAAAGGATACGGGCGTGGGAATGTCACAGGAGTGTCAGAAAAACCTGTTCGTTCCGTTCTCTCACGGAGCGTCGGCGGTTGACGGCGAATCGCAGGGTACCGGATTGGGTATGCCTATTGCAAAGAACCTCGTAGACCTTATGGGCGGCACGATAGCCGTCGAGAGCAAGGAGGGCGAGGGCAGTACCTTTACCGTAAACATCAAGTTCAAGCTTCCCGACGACGAAGCGGAGCTCGATTTCTGGGCGGAACACGGTGTCGAGAAGATTATGGTCGTCGGTTGCGCACTTGCCGACAACGACGGTATTATGGACGCAATGTCGAGTACCGACGTAACGGTTAACTTTGCGGACGGCGCGAATACAGCGCTCAGTCTCGCCGCCAAAGCGCAAAAGGACGGCAAGTACTTCGACGCCGTACTCATTGATTGGCAGATGCCTGACGATGAGAGAAGAAAAGCTTTGGAGGGGCTGAGAAAAATACTTTCGACTAAGGCTCCGATATTCGCTTACGGCGAACACGATTGGAGCGAGACCGAGAGTATGGCGGTAGAGTCGGGCGCCGTAAAGGCGTTTGTTGCAAAGCCCTTCTCTCTGCCGGCGTTTATGGACAGTATCGAAAAGGTCAAGACGCCAAAGAGCAAGTCCGACAAAAACAGCGGCGGAATTTTAAAGGGTATGAAATTCCTCGCCGCCGAGGACAACGAACTTAACGGCATGGTGCTTGCGGAGCTTCTGACTTCCGCGGGTGCGGAGTGCATAATCAAGCGCGACGGCAAGCAGGCGCTTGAAGAGTTCGAGAAGTCCGAGCAAGGCAGGTTCGATGCGGTACTTATGGATATACAGATGCCCGTTATGAACGGTTACGACGCAACGCGCGAAATAAGGAAATGCGACCATCCCGACGGTAAGTCTATTCCGATTATAGCGATGACCGCAAACGTGTTTACCGAGGACGTGCAGAAATCGTTCGACGCGGGAATGAACGCACATCTTCCCAAGCCCGTCGATATGTCGGAGCTTGAAAAGGTGCTTGCCGAATTCAAGAAATAAATTTATTAATTAACAAGGCAGGCAGAGTTAAACGCTCTGCCTGTTTTTTTAATGCTCAAATGAAAAGCACTCCTCACAGACGGAAGTCTGAAAGGAGTGTTTGGTGCGGATAATAGGATTTGAACCTACACGATTGCTCACTGGATTCTAAGTCCAGCGCGTCTGCCGTTCCGCCATATCCGCATAGATGAAAAGATTAAGTTGGTTGCAAAGTCAAGAGTGTTAAGACAACGCGCCGGACTTAAAACAGGGCTCCCGCAAAGATTTTGCCTGCAAAAGATTTGTGGGAAGAGGAGCGGTAACGAAGCATGGTGGCGTTTGCGCTTGCGTGAACGCCTAAAAGCGAAGTTTACCGTGACGAGCGCGTCTGCCGTTCCGCCATATCCGCTTAATAAAGCTTAAACATTTTAAATCAAAACGTATGAAAAGTCAATTAAAAGCTTTTATTTTGGCTCGGTATGAGTTAAAATAAAAATATGATACATTCGATGAGCGGCGGGGTGATAACGCCGTACGATAAACTGACATATCTTTTCGTGCAGATAGAAAGCGGCAGAGAGCAGGGCGTCAAGAGATGGTACATATCTCCGTTTATAAAAAACTCGGTGGGTGACAAGGTCGAAGCGCCCACCTCGGACGGTTCGGCTTGCGGTACGGTATTAAGAGTGGAGACTGTGACTGCACAGACCGCGCCTTTCCCCGTGAAGCGCACGCGCGAAATATTGCGGATTTTGTTATAAGCCTTCTAACGCTTGACTTGCACGCGTGCATTTGATATAATCAAATGGTACGTATTTGTACATACGTTTTTGTGTAAGGGTAGAGAGATGGACAAGTTTTTAGAGCGTTTTGAAAACTCAAAAATAACGTTGACTTTAAGACGCTTTTTTCATTCCTGGATGTTCCCGGTGTTTGCCGCCGCGTTAATTCTTGTCCTTTACTATCTCAATCTCGATTTAGTTTCATATTGGTGTATATGCGTATGCGGAGTTGCAATTTTAGTTACTTGCAAGGACGCTACGCCTTTTCTGTTTTTACTGCTGTTTTTAAATCTTCCTATATCCTATAAAAACACTCCGTCCATATTCAATCCTATACCAACCGACTATTATGCGCGTACGGGTAACGTGGCACAGCTTATAACCGTAGGCTCGATTTTAGTTGCGGGTTTACTTGTGCGTATCGTATTGAGTATAGTAAAGCGCAGATTTAAAATCACTCCCGTGCTTTGGGGAGTTATCGCGGTTGCCGCGGCGTTTATTATGAACGGCGTGCTCTCGAACAACTATAAAACCATAAATTTAACGTACGGTTGTGCGCTTGCCGCAATTTATCTCGGTATTTTTGTTTTCTGTTGCGGCAATATAAATATGGACGGCAAGACGATTAAAAAAATCGCGTACTATTTTATCGTCTTATTCGTCGTACTTTCAATAGAGCTCGGCATAAGATATTTGTTGGGCGGAGAAATAGTAGACGAAAACGGCGTCAAGCACAGAGGGATGTTATTCTTCGGCTGGGGCACGTATAATAATATGGGCGTGCTCATCGTTATGAGCATACCCGCCTGGTTCTACTTTGCGGTCAAAAACAAAAAGTACGGCTGGGCGTTCCTTTTAGGCGGTGCGGCAAACCTCTTGATAGCTTATCTCACTAATTCGAGACAGGCACAGCTTATGGGCACAATAATTTTCGCGGCCTGCTGTGTTTTGGATATTGTAGCCGTCAAGGATAAGCAACGCAGAATTCTGCACTCCTGTGTAATAGGTTTAATGTTTGCCGCGGGCGTTGTCGTTGCCGCGTTGCTCTATAAGGATATTTCGTCCTTTATAGTATCCGTTTTCCAGGGTACCGAGACGGGAAGCGGCAGACTGCCTCTCTGGAAGGAGGGCTTCTATAACAATTTCCTTCACAAACCTGTGTTCGGTACGGGCTTCTACGGCGCGGATTTGAGTACCTGGGACAAGGGCGGTTCGGGACTTGATATGATTCCCCGCTTCTACCACAATACGGTTATCCAGCTCTTGGCGTCCTGCGGAATAGTCGGACTTTTAGCATTCGCGGCGCATAGAATACAGACGGTAATATCACTTTTTAAAAATTTCTGTTTCGACAGAATTTTCCTTGCTTTGACTATGTGCGGAATAATGTTCTGCGGACTGCTGGACGTACATATGTTCAGCCCCTTCTCGGCGCTCATTTACGCAATGCTCGTTCCCGTGCTTGCGGGTACCGAGAAAATGAAGGCGGTTGAAGTATCGGTGGAAGTCAAAGTCGGCGCCGCGGCGGGCGCGCTCGTATTACCTGCGGTAGCCTTGTCGGCGGGAGCGGACAAGCTCCGACGGACGGAAGTTTACCAAAGCACCGCACATAACAATAAAACGGAGGTTACAATGGAAGAACGTAACTTAACTATAAAAGATATATTCACGTTGATAGGAAGGCATATAAAAGCCGTCATAATAGTCACGCTTGCCGGACTTCTCGCTTTTACTGCCGTGATGTGGCTCTGGTATAACAGATCTCACAAAAACTACACGGTTTCTTACGAATTGGTTTATCCCAACAGCGACAGGGGAACTTATCCCGACGGAACGTATATTATCGCTTCGGAGAGCATTTCGAAAGAGTACCTGACGGAAATCAAAAACGGCGCGTATTCGGCTGAAGATAATAAAAAGGAATTTTCGGATATAAACGTCAACGAGATGTCCAATAAAGGCGATATAAAGGTGGCTGTCGACGTCGTATCCAATAACGACGGCACCGTTTCCAGAACTTATAAACTGACGGCGAAGTCGAAGTATTTCGACAGCGACACGCAGGCTGAAAAGTTCCTTAACGTGGTTGCCAACTATTCCGTGAGAAAAATAATGTCCGTAATAGAGGACAACAAGTACGGACGCTATCTGACCGTATTCGACTGCGCGACTACCTATGAGGACAAGATTGCGGCTCTTTTGGAGCAGAAGAAATTCTTGTTGGACGAGTACGAAAACGTCAAGATAATGGGCGGTAGCGTAGTCACCGATAATTCGGCACGAGTTACCAACGTCTTGAACGACGAACAGGTCAAGGGACTTGAGGATAAGATAAAAGCTTATTACTATAAATTCAATACCGACGAATTTATTGAAAACAAGACCGCAGAAAGAATTAATTTAGAGAGAGAGATAGAAAAAAACGAAAAAGACAGGGAAGAATTTGAAGAAGCAAGACAGAATTTGATTTCATCCGGCGGTTCGACTGTTGCAATAAACGCATACGAGGTTGAGATAGCCGCAATAAAGAAAGCAAATAATAAATGTAAAAATGATTTGGCGGAAATATTGGATGCGCTTGCTGCGATAGAAAAGTACACCGACGAAACAACGCAGGAGTACAAGGATAAGCAAGAGTTCGATAAACTTCTTAAAGGTTATTACGATACGCTTCAGACCGAAACTCAGACGCTTAAAGATAATTTAAGTCAGATTTACACTAAAAACACGCGCGTCGTCTACGTTTCTAATTTCAGAACGAGCGGAGGTATCAACCTGATACTCGCCGCCGCAATAGGAGCGGTTGCCGGCTTTATAATCGCGGCGGTTGCGGTCTATATTGCATACGGCGAAAAGATTAAAGCCGAAAAGTACGCGTTAGCCGACGGCGTAAGCGCACAGCCCGAAGTCAAAGCCGAGGAGCCCAACGCCTCGCCCGCCGAAGAAACCGCGGCGGAGGAAGAGGGACTTATTACGGTAAGCGGCGTAATAGGTGACGGCGTTACCGCCGAGGGCGGCGCTATCCATCAGGAGGACAACTTGCAGGAGCTTGTCGCCGCCGAAATCTTATCGGAGGAAGCCGCGGCGACCGACGGCGCCGAGAGCGTTGAAAAGCCCGAAGGCCAAGTCGAAGAGGTTAAGGAAGCCGTAGAAGAGGCTAAGCCTACCGCCGAAGAACAGAAAAAAGCTGAGAAGAAGTCCGCGGCAAAGAAGAGCACGGCTTCGAATACCGCCGCAAAGAGTACGGCGAAAAAGGTTCCCGCAAAGAGTGCGGCAAAGCCCGCCGCAAAGACGGAGGTAAAACCTGCGGTTAAAGCGGAAGCTAAACCCGCGGCAAAGCCTGCCGCAAAGACAGCGGCTAAACCCGCAGCTAAGAAGCCCGCGGAAAAGAAAAACTGAAAATAGCTTATAAAGCGCCCGCAATCTGCGGGCGCTTTTTTTGTCGGCTGTGTCTATTGCCAAAAAAAGTATCCGAGAAAAGGTTGCAATAATATATTCTATATATTAAAATATAGTTATGAAATTTAAATTGGATAAGTCTGTACTGACGGTAAAAAACGTAGTGCTTGCGGCACTGGTGTGCGTTGAGTTTATAATTTATATAATTTTCAACGCTCTGCTTGCCAAGCCCGAGGTTGATACTACCTATTTAAAGTATGCGGGCGTGCTTTTGTGCCTTGCCGTAACGGTGAGTATGATATTCTTTACCCGCGAGGAAAAGGACGCCGTAATTTTAACGGGCGCGCTTATCGCAACCGCCATATCCGATTTATTTATACTTGTAATAAACAAATACTACGAGATAGGTTTGGTAACCTTTATAATTACCCAGTCGATATATTTTTACAGACTATACCGCGGAAGGAAGAGGATATATATATCGCTCTTCGCGCGCTTTGCGGCTATGGGCGTACTGCTCGGAATAATGGTGCCCAAGTCGGGAATGAACCTGCTTTTAATCGAAGTCTGCATTTACATAGTAATGCTTGCGGGAAACTGCATAGACGCATGGATAATCTGCAATAAGAGCGTAAAAAATCTGCTGTTTGCAATCGGGCTTACGCTGTTTTTATGCTGTGACATATGCGTCGGACTTGATAACGGAAATATGGTAGGTATAAAGCTTGCAGAAGGACTTAAAAACTTCGTCGGACCCGCTATATGGGCGTTCTATCTTCCTTCGCAGGTTCTGATAGTGCTTTCGGTAAATAAGGGCGGACTTAACGCAAAGAGTATAGAAAATGACGGACAAGAAGAGAAGAGCGCTTAATATTTCGATGACGGTAATTTTCATTACCGTTCTCGTAATTTTCATACTTACATTTTCGATAGGTTTACCTATATATTGTCGGTTCTTTTACTATATACAGATAAACACTCTCGATTTGAAGGGCAAGGCAGCCGAGTACGGAATACAGGCGAGCTTCGGGCAGATAAAAGAGGCGTACGACGAGGTTCTGGATTTCTGCACTTTGCCGGGCCGCGATTTCGGAACGGGAATATTCAAGTGGACGGAGTCTGAAAAGGGGCATTTTGCCGACTGCAAGGTACTGTTTGATTTGAATTTAGGGCTTTTGATTTGCTCGGGTATAATAAGTTTAACGCTGATACTTTTAAACAGATTTAAAGTGATAACGTTTGTCAAACCGCTCAAACGCCGTGCTTACTTCTGGGCGGCGGTGATAGCGGTGGCGTTGCCCGTAGTAATATTTCTGCTTGTTCTTATCGTCGGCTTTGACAGGGCGTTTGCGGCGTTTCACGCGATTTTCTTCCCCGGTAAAGAGAACTGGACTTTCAACCCCGAGACCGAGCAGA
This sequence comes from uncultured Clostridia bacterium, assembly GCA_964393805.1. Taxonomy (GTDB): domain Bacteria; phylum Bacillota; class Clostridia; order Christensenellales; family Borkfalkiaceae; genus Coproplasma. The sequence goes on along the minus strand of CAYMUQ010000026.1, from coordinate 1,231 downwards.
TAATAATAGTTATGCCCGAGGAGTTCTTTATGAACTGCGCCGTAATAATAGGCGTCGGACTGGTCGCATTTTCGGGCGCGTTGATAGCAACCGATTTGATATTAACTTATAAAGAAAAGAAAAAACAAACGAACGAATAGGAGAATATTATGAAGGAACAGAGCGTAGTAACCGATTTAAGAAGACAGGTTTTTGCGGAAGTCGCAAAGGTAGCTTACGAGTCGGATAACGTTGCGGGAGACATTGAGGCTATACCCTATAAGATAACTCCCGACGAGGTACCTAAGTACAGAGAGAGCATATACAGGGAGAGGCAGATAGCGGCAGAGCGCGTCCGTCTCGCTATGGGTATGTCGCTTCGTCCTTCCAATAAACCCGTACATATTACCTCGGGAATAGAGGCGAGCAACATAGACGAAAAGTACTACGAACCGCCTTTAATGCAGGTAATACCATCCGCGTGCGACAAGTGCCCCGATAACGAGTACGAGGTTACGAATATGTGCCGCAACTGCGTGGCGCACTCGTGTATAAAGAGCTGTCCCAAGGGCGCGATATCAATCGTGGACGGCAAGTCGTTTATAGATAAGTCGAAGTGTATAAAGTGCGGAAGATGCAAAGCCGCGTGCCCCTACGATGCAATCGCAAAGAAGGTACGCCCGTGTGCCCAGGCTTGCGGAATTAAGGCAATATCCTCCGACGAGTACGGCAGAGCGCACATAGACAACGACAAGTGCGTTGCGTGCGGTCAGTGTATGTCCGCCTGTCCTTTCGGCGCAATAGCGGATAAGTCGCAGATTTATCAGCTTATTCAGGCTATAAAGAAGGGCGACGAAATTGTTGCCGCAGTCGCACCCGCAATAATAGGTCAGTTCGGCCCCAAGGTAACGCCGGGTAAAATGAAGTCGGCGCTCCTTGCACTCGGCTTTAAGGATATTTATGAAGTTGCCACCGGCGCGGACGTAGGCTGTATTGCAGAGGCGCACCACTATGTAAACGAAGTTGCAACGGGCAAACTGCCGTTCCTTTTCACAAGCTGCTGTCCCGCGTGGGCGGTTCTCGTTAAAAAGCAGTTCCCCGACCTCGCTTCCGAGGTTTCGCAGGAGCTTACGCCCATGGTTGCAACCGCGCGTTCCATAAAGGTAGATCATCCCAACGCAAGGGTGGTATTCATAGGCCCTTGCGCCGCCAAAAAGCTTGAAGCTTCGAGGCGCTCTATAAGAAGCTACGT
>CAYMUQ010000025.1:0-13986 GCA_964393805.1 uncultured Clostridia bacterium | reverse complement strand
TGGCTACCGAAAATATAATGATGGAATGCGTAAAGGCGGGCGGCAACAGACAGGAGTTGCATGAAAGGATAAGAGTTCTCTCAATGGAGGCAGGCAAAAACGTCAAGGTCGAGGGTAAGGATAATAACCTGATTGAGCTTATAAAAGCCGACAAAATGTTTGCTCCAGTTCATTCAAAGCTTGACGAAATACTTGACGCGAGCAAATTTATAGGTCGCGCACCCCAGCAGGTTGAAGAATTTATAGAAAACGAAATTATGCCTATTCTTAAAGCAAACGGCGGCGACTTGGGCTTAAAGGGCGAAGTTAAAGTTTAATGAAAGAGCGTTTTAGCACTCCGTCCGCGTCTATAGTTATGCTTGTGAAAAACGAGGACGGCAAAACCAAAGTTCTTTTACAGCGCAGGCAGAATACCGGCTTTATGGACGGAATGTGGGATTTGTCGTGTTCGGGTCACGTTGAACACGCCGAAAGTATGAGCGAGGCGGCCGCGCGCGAAGCTAAGGAAGAATTGGGCGTTACAATACCGCCTGATAATCTAAAGTTTTTCGTGCTCGTTCACAAGCGTGAGAAAGAGTGGGATTTGACTTACTATAACGCTTACTTTGTCTGTAAGGAGTTTGACGGCGAACCGACAATTTGCGAACCCGAAAAGTGTTATGAGCTTAAATGGTTTGAATTGGACGATTTACCCGATGACCTTATCAACGACAGAAAGTGTGCTGTAAAAGCTTATCTTGAAGGCGTAGATTATATAGAATACGGTTGGTGAAAAAGTAATCGCCACAAAAATACTTCGTCTTTTTGCGGGAGCCCTAAAATTGTGTTCTCGTAGGTCAACCCTTATACAAAAGCCCACGCTCTGCCAGGTGGCAAAGATAAACATTAATTTTCGCAAAAAAGATTTGTTTACAAAGATTTTTTGCGAAAAAGGAGTGACCGACAAAAAAGAAAAGAGTTGCCGTTAGACAACTCTTTTGAAACGCGTCGTGTTACGACGTGGCAGGGGAGACGCGATTCGAACACGCAACCGACGGTTTTGGAGACCGCGACTCTACCGTTGAGCTACTCCCCTAAGATTTTCAACGCCATTTATTATATTATATCAATTATTTTTAGTCAACTGATTTAGGAGAACTATTTATGAAAAAGGAATACAAACTCGGTATAATCGGCTGCGGTTTTATGGCTAAAGCCATATTAAACGGAGTTATAGATAAAGAGTTTTTGAGGACGAGAAAGATTATCGTCAGCGATGCGGATAAGAGCAAGCTCGACGCGGTTTACGACGAACTTGGCGTGAACGTTACCGACGATAACCGCTATCTTGCCGAGAACAGCGAGTTTATTCTTTTTGCAGTCAAACCTCAGAATTTTGCGGACGTTGCCAAAGAGCTTGAAGGCATTTGTCCCGAAAAGGTTATAAGTATAATGGCGGGGGTGAAACGGTCGGTAATTAAAAATTCACTCGGCGTTGGCATAATAAAAGTTGCGCGCTGTATGCCTAATCTTCCCTGTTCGGTCGGTTTTGGAATGGTTGGCGTCGATATGTCCGACTTTAACAAAGACACAGACGATATTGAGTTTATTTATAATCTTTTTAACTGCCTCGGCGACGTTTTAAGCACATCCGAAGAAAAGCTTGACGCCGTTACGGGTATCAGCGGTAGCGGCCCTGCATACACTTTCGTATTTATAGACGCGTTAATTGACGCCGGGGTAAAGCAGGGACTGACCTTCGACGAGGCTAAGCTTCTTGCCGTACAGACGGTCTGGGGCAGTGCGGCAATGGTTATGCAATCCGATAAAGCTCTTTCAGAGCTTATAACGGGCGTATGCAGTAAGGGCGGCACAACGATAGAGGCTATAAAGGTGTTCGAGCAAAATAATTTCCGCGCTACAATTTCGGATGCAGTAGCCGCGTGCGTAAAACGTTCCAAGGAACTTTCCGAGAAATGAAAAAGGTAACTCTATACACCGACGGCGCGTGTTCGGGAAATCCCGGCGTGGGCGGTTGGGGCGCAGTCTTAATATACAAAGGACACGAAAAGCGTATTTCGGGTGCGGAGGAGGCTACGACCAATAACCGTATGGAGGTCTTTGCCGTAATCAGCGGTTTAGAGTGTCTGAAAGAACCTTGCGAGGTCACGGTTTACAGCGACTCTGCGTACACTGTGAATGCGTTTTCGGAAGGTTGGATATTAGAGTGGGAGAAGTCGGGCTGGAAAAAAGCTGACAATAAGCAGGTTCTAAACACAGACCTTTGGCAACGGTTGTTGGCTCTTACGCGCAAACACAAGGTTGCGTTCGTTAAAGTCAAGGGACACGCGGATAATGAATACAATAATATCTGCGATAAACTTGCCACCGACGCGATAAAAAATTTCAAAACGGCATAAACATTTACTATACAACCATAATAATATAGTAATGAGCAATGACAAAGAGTACGAAAGACAAGTAAAAAGCTCCAAAGACGCGGCGAAAATTGCTGTAAACGTTTTAGGTACTTTGCTTTGTGCGTTCGTCGCTTTTTTGTTTGCGGTTTACGGTTACAGCTATAAGGGTCTTGAATTTATTTCAAGACACTTTTCTTTACTGACCTGGTTGACGGGCGGAGTGCTTGCGGCACTCCTCATAATCTATTTTGCCGCATTCATATTTAAAAAACAGGCAATTTTCCGTCTTGTCTTATGCACGCTCATATTTCTCGATATTGTCGCGGTAGTCTTTTTTATAATCAGCGCTACGGGTATTATTTCCAAGCTTACGAGCATTGAGGAGCTCCGAAAATATATCGCTGGATTTGGAACGACTGCAGTACTGATTTTTATCCTTTTTCAGTTTTTACAGGTTGTAATTCTTCCCGTGCCCGGCTCTGTTTCCGTTGCGGTCGGCGTTGCACTGTTCGGACCGTTGCGCTCGGCGCTCTTCAGCTTTATAGGAATTTTTTTGGGTTCGGTTGTAGCGTTTGCAATAGGGCGAGTGGTAGGATATAAAGCGGTATGCTGGATTGTCGGCAAGGACGACCTTGATAAATGGCTCAATAAAATCAAGGGTAAAGACTATCTCTTATTGTCGATTATGTTCCTTTTGCCGCTGTTCCCCGACGATATTCTGTGCTTTGTTGCAGGTCTCTCGTCAATGACCTGGCCGTATTTTTTCGTTATGATAATAATTACGCGCGCCATATCGGTACTGACGACTTCGTACTCGCTCGACTTGATACCCTTTACCACCTGGTGGGGCATTTTGATCTGGATAATTATCGCCGCTTTGGTCGGTTTGGCTTTCTGGCTCGTGTGTAAATATTCCGATAAAATAGACGGTTTCATTAAAAGTAAATTTCATAGAAAGAAACAAAAATAGTTATCAAACAAGTAAATTAACTTCCGCTCACTCATGGGCGGAAGTTTTTAATTATAAATTAAAAAACTTTAATCTATCTTTACATTATTTAGTTGATTTTTTTACTTTAGACTGATAAAATTATATAGGTATATTTTTTATCGGGAGCAATCAAGTGGATAAAATCAAATTATTGCAAACAAGGACAGCACAGCTTTTGAAAGCAGGTAAGACTGTCAGGGGAGAAATAAGCGAACTTGTCGACGCCGACAGCTTTGTCGAGCTTTCGGCTTTTTCGTTTTCGGAGAGCGAATTTTACGGCGATAAAGCCGAAGGAGAGGGCGTCGTTTGCGGTTTTGCGACTATAGACGGCTTTCCTTATTACGTAGTTGCGCAAAACGCGGCAGTGCTTGACGGCGGCGTAAGTAAAGCGAACTGCGAAAAAATTTCGAAATGTCTGGAACAGGCAGAAAAGAACGGCACGCCCGTAATTTATTTGCTTTCGTCACTCGGCGTAAGGGTAGGCGAGGGCGTAAACGTTTTAGAGGGACTTGCCGATTTGATTTTAAAGGCAACACGTCTCAAAGCTTCGGTTCCGCAGTATCTCATTGTGGACGGCGAGGTTTACGGTCAGGTTGCTCTTCTTGCGGGAATTTGCGATTTTACCTTCTTCATCGATAAGAAATCGGTTCTTGCGCTGACGAGCCCGCTCGTAATTACCGCATCGGAAGGCGAGAACCTGCCTAAGGAGAAGGTCGGAGGAGCGGCGGCGCTTGACAAGAGCGGACTGACCTCTTTCGTCGTTAATAATCTTTCCGAAGTAAAGGCAAAAATAATTTCTATAAACGAAATAATCAAAACACCCGTGCAGGATTGCGAGAATTTGAACGCTACCCTGACGGCTTTGAATAAAAAGGTGGACGCAAAGTCGCTTTTGAACGTCTTTGACAAGGGTAGCGCAATCGAGATAGGCGCGTCCTATTGTAACGAAATCAAATGCTATTTCGCAAGAATTGGCGGTATAAGCGTGGCGGCGGTAATCTTCGATGCGGAAGACGGGGTAAAGCTGTGCGCAGGTAAAGCGAGAAAGCTTAATGAGTTTGCGTCGCTGGTTTGCGATTACAATCTTCCTTACGTAACGTTCGTCAATACTTTGGGCGTTAAAGAGACTGCCAAGGTTGCAAACAGTCCGGTTATAAAGGAGCTCTGCGAATACGTAACTTTATTAGATTATATGAATTCTGCTAAGATCTCCGTAGTGTACGGTAAGGCTATAGGTTTGGGTTACACGCTGTTTGCCGCAAAGTCTATGGGGTATGATTTTACGTACGCATTTGCAAACGCAAAAATAGCGCTTTTCGACAGTGAACAGGGCGCCGAGATAGAGCTTGTCGGTAACGGCAAAACTACGGATAAAACTAAACTCGCGGAAAAATACGCTGATGAAAATTCCGACCCCGTCAATGCGGCGAAGGGTGGGTACGTTGATAACATTATCGAGCCTGCGTTTGTAAGACAGTATTTAATCGCTTCATTACAAATGCTTATAAAGTGAGGACAGAATGTTAAACAGTCTTTTGGAAATAGTGCCCGGAACTGGAGATAAAGCGGGCAACTGGTATTTCGATAATTTCGGAGAAGCCGCGCTCTACGCCTTAATTGGTTTCGTGGTGGTCTTTGTAGGTATAATTCTCATTATCGGCATTATATGGCTTGTAGGTTTGATAATGAGAAAGACAAATAATCTTGAATTTTTAACTAAAAAGCGCGAGAAAAAGTCAAAAAAAGCAGTTAATGAACCGGCGGAGGCGCCCGTTGCAGATGGCGATATTCCGGACGAGGTTAAGGTTGCGATTATTGCGGCTATCATGGCTTACTATGAAGAAAGTCAGCCTAAATGCGCTTTCACCGTAAAGAGAATAAAGAGAATATAAGGAGTATTACTTATGCGTAATTTCGTTGTGACAATTGACGGAAAAAGTTATTCCGTCGGAGTAGAGGAAGTCGGAGAGAGCGACGCGGTTTCAATGCCCGTTACCGCACCCGAAAAGGTTGCGCCCGCCGCACCCAAGGCTGTAAATGCGGCAGGAGAGAAGGTGCTTTCGCCTTTCCCCGGTCTTATTAAAAATATTCTTGTAAAGGACGGAGATACGGTTAAAAAGGACCAGCCCATCATCGTTCTCGAAGCAATGAAGATGGATAACGACATAACCGCTCCCTGCGACGGTAAGGTTACCGTTCAGGTTGCAAAGGGTGCAAACGTCGAGACAAACGCCGTACTTGCGGTTATCGGCTGATCGGAGGACAAAATGCTGACGTCGTTACTTGAAAGCGGCGGTATGGGCGATATCTTCGTAAACCTGTTCTACGATATGGGATTTATGAACGGAGAATGGCAGAACTACGTTATGCTCATTATTTCGTTCGTTCTAATGTATCTGGCAATAGTAAAGAAGTTCGAACCTATGCTGTTGTTACCGATTGCATTCGGTATGTTCTTAATAAACATTCCCGGCGGTGAACCCGTGCTTTGGGGTTCGCATCCGGTCGATACCGCCGTAAAACTCGGCGTGTCGGGCGATATTGAAAATATCGCGGTTTATATAGATCCCCAGTATCTGAATGCGCCGAACATTTCCGATTACTACGTATTTATACGCAGTGGTTACGTTGCCGACAATATGGTTACGTATTACGCAAGCTATTCCGACCTATTAAACGGAGTAACTTCGACTATGCCCTTTGCCGATTTTAACGCGTTGTATAATCTGCAAGGTTACATACAGTGCGGAATTTCCGAGGGCGTGACCCAATTCAGTGAAGTATTCAATTACTCGTTCATACTAAACGAAAGCTACGACGCCGTGGTGGACAGAGGGCATTTGTGGTATATGTATTTCAGCGTAGATAAAGTTATCTATCCGCCTCTCATATTCCTTGGGATAGGCTGTATGACCGACTTCGGTCCGCTTATTGCAAATCCGAAGAGTATGCTCATCGGCGCGGGTGCACAGCTCGGTATATTCGTTGCGTTTATGCTTGCCGTCTTACTGGGCTTTTCCGCCGCGCAGGCCGCGTCTATCGCGATTATCGGCGGAGCCGACGGCCCTACCGCGATAATGGTCACGAGTAAGCTTTCGAGCGATTACATACCGATGATAGCCATAGCGGCATATTCTTATATGGCGCTTATACCGATAATACAAAAGCCTATTATGCGGCTTTTGACTACCAAAAAAGAGCGAACGATACGAATGAAACAGCTTCGTCAGGTCAGCAAGATAGAAAAGGTGCTGTTCCCGATAATCGTTACGTTGGTGGTAGGACTGCTGTTGCCGTCGTCGGTGCCGCTTTTGGGTATGTTGATGCTGGGCAATTTGTTCCGTGAATCGGGCGTTGTCGGCAGACTTTCGTCACAGGCTCAGAACGGGCTTATGAATACGATTACCATTTTCCTCGGCGTTGCCGTAGGTTGCAAGGCGAAGGGACAGATGTTCTTAAGTCTCAATACGCTTTATATCATAATGCTCGGTCTGTTTGCGTTTATCTGTGGTACGATAGGCGGATTACTCGTTGCCAAGATTATGTGCAAGGTAACGAAGGGTAAAGTTAATCCCTTAATTGGTTCCGCCGGAGTTTCCGCAGTGCCTATGGCGGCGAGAATTTCCGAGGACGTCGGGCGAGAATACGACCCGCAAAACCATCTTTTAATGCACGCAATGGGACCCAACGTGGCGGGTGTCATCGGTTCGGCGATAGCTGCAGGTGTTTTGCTCGCGTGCTTCTCTTCATACGTAGACGGAACAGCGGTTGCTACCGTGATTTCGTCTGTAATCGTTTAAACGGAGATAATATAATATGGAAAAGAAAAAAGTACTTATAACCGATACTATTTTGAGAGACGCGCATCAGTCGCAGGCTGCAACGCGTATGAAATTCGAAGAGATGGAGCCTGTATTGTCTCTGCTTGACGATATAGGTTACTATTCGCTTGAAGCCTGGGGTGGCGCAACCTTCGATTCGTGCTTAAGATTTTTAAACGAAGACCCTTGGGACAGACTTAAAAATTTAAAAAAGTACATCAAAAAGACCCCTATACAGATGCTCTTGAGGGCGCAGAACCTATTGGGATACAGACATTATGCCGACGACGTAGTCGAGAAGTTCGTTGAAAAGTCTATCGAAAACGGCGTAGGAGTAATCAGAGTATTCGACGCTTTAAACGACCCGAGAAACCTCGAAGCGTCTTTTAAGGCGATAAAAAAGTACGGTAAAGGCGGTAAATGCGTGTGTGAAGCGACTTTTTCCTACACGACCAGCCCAGTTCATACTACCGATTACTTTGTTAAGCTCGCCAAACAATTTGAAGATTTGGGAGCGGATAATATCTGCATAAAGGATATGGCAAATTTGTTGCTTCCTTTTACCGCATACGAACTCGTAAGTAAGCTAAAAGCCGAGTTAAAACCCGAGACGAAGCTTCATCTTCATACCCACAATACGACGGGTACGGGCGATATGGTAAATTTAATGGCAATTCAGGCGGGCGTAGACATAGTAGACTGCGCGCTGTCGCCCCTCGGTAACGGCACTTCAAACCCTGCGACCGAGTCGCTGATTGCAACGCTAAAAGATACGCCTTACGATACGGGTATAGACATTGAAAAGCTTTTGCCTGCCGTAAAACATTTTAACGGTGTTGCGGCAAGACTTGAAAAGGACGGCTTCTTAAATCCGAAGGTCAGAAAAATCGACGTAAATACACTTTTATATCAGGTTCCCGGCGGTATGATGTCAAATCTGATAAACCAGCTTAAGCAGGCGGGTCAGGAAGATAAGCTTGCGGACTGCCTTGCCGAGGTTCCCCGCGTGCGTAAAGACTGCGGTTATCCTCCGCTCGTAACGCCTTCAAGTCAGATTGTAGGAACTCAAGCTGTCTGGAACGTGCTTATGGGCAGATATAAGACAATTACCGCTCAGTACAAAGACTTAATTTTAGGAAAGTACGGGAAAGTTCCCGGCGAAGTCAATGCCGAACTATTGAAGCAGTGTACTAAAGATGGCGAAGAGGTAATTACTTGCAGACCTGCCGATTTGATTGCCGACGAAATGGAGACGCTTACCGAAAAGGTTAAGGCCGACGGTTTTTACGAGAAGGAAGAGGACGTTCTTTCGTATGCGCTGTTCCCCGAAGTTGCGACAAATTACTTCAAGTGGCGAAAGGCTAAAAACAGCGGTGTTGACAGCGATATGGCAAAGAATAAAAACGGGGTTTATCCCGTATAATTTATACGGCGCGTTTGCGCCGTACTTTTATATAAAATGAAAGTAGCGGTGATAGGTGCGGGCGCTTCCGGACTGATGGCGGCATATGCGGCCGCGGCAAACGGAAACGACGTAACCGTATTTGAAAAAAAATGAAAAGTGCGGTAAGAAAATTTATATTACCGGTAAAGGGCGTTGCAATTTAACCAACGCTGTTTCCGCACAGGATTTTTTATTAAACGTAGTAAATAATTCAAAATTTCTTACAAGCGCAATCTATTCTATGCCGCCAGAAAAAATATGCGACTTCTTCGAAAGCGGCGGACTTAAGCTTAAAACAGAGAGAGGGAACAGGGTTTTTCCCGTCAGTGACAAGGCAAGCGACGTTACTAAATGTCTTGAAAATTATTGTAAAAACGTCGGCGTAAAGTTCAATTTTAATACAAAAGTGGACAAAATTAACATTTTAAATAGTACTCTGTCAGACATAATCGTTAAAAATAACTCAATTTATTTTGATAGAGTGATTGTCTGTACTGGTGGGGTTTCTTATCTGGCAACCGGTTCGACGGGGGACGGCTACGTCTTTGCTACCGAGAGCGGTCATCAGGTTGTTGAACCAAAGCCAGCTCTGTGCGGACTGAACGTGAAGGGCGAGTTCTGTAAAAAGATGCAGGGACTTACCCTCAAAAACATTCTTTTATCAGTTTATAATGATAATAAAAAAATAAAAGAGTTTTTCGGCGAGCTTTTGTTTACCCATTTCGGTATTTCGGGTCCGACAGTTTTAAGTGCTTCGAGCTTTATAAACCGTCTTGACTTAAAAAAAGTAAGAATGTGCATTGACCTTAAGCCTGCGTTGACCGAAGAACAACTTGACGCCCGCATTTTGCGGGACTTTTCCGACTCGCCCAATAAAATGATTTCAAGCGTTCTTAAGTTGCTGTTGCCGAGCGCGCTGATAGACGAGGTCATTTTACGCAGTAAAATTTCTCCCGTAAAAAAGGTAAATCAGGTGTCGAGAGAAGAGCGGGTGCGCTTATTGACAACGATTAAAAATTTTGATATTCTTATCTCGTCTTTACGTGGCTTCGACGAGGCGATTATTACGTCCGGCGGCGTTTCCGTTAAAGACGTCAACCCCAAGACTATGGAAAGCAAATTGGTGAAGGGGCTTTACTTTTGCGGCGAAGTGCTCGACGTCGACGCTTTGACGGGCGGTTTCAATTTGCAGATAGCCTTTGCGACCGGTTATGCCGCGGGAAATTCCATAAAAAATCAGTTATCGGAGTAAAAGTTATGAAAGCAATAAGAGGTGCGACGACCGTCGCCGCCGACAACACCGAGCTTATTCGTTCGGCTGTAAAAGAGTTACTTGAAACTATTGTTTCAAAGAATACGCTCAATGAACGCGATATCGTCTGTATTATGTTCTCTACAACTGCGGATATCAAATCTTTTTACCCCGCAAAGGCGGCAAGGGAGTGCGGGTTCGGTTTCTGCGCATTATATTCTTCGCTTGAACCAGAGATTGAGGGCTCTTTAAAGCTCTGTATAAGGGTTATGTTACTCGTTGAAAGCGATTTGCGCCCCGTTCACGTCTATCTTAACGACGCAAAAACTCTCCGTAAAGACATTGCAAACGTTTTCAACGTGGCTGTTGACGGTCCCGCGGGTAGCGGTAAGAGTACTGTTTGTAAGCTGGTTGCCGAAAAATTGGGTATATTGTACCTTGATACAGGCGCTATGTACCGTGCGCTTGCCTTAAAGTGCGTGCGCGAAAACGCCGATTACGCAGATAAGGACGCAGTCAAACATATTGTTAACAAACTCAATTTGTCGGTTGAATATAAAGACGGAAAACAACTTACCAAGCTTGACGGAGAGGACGTTTCGGGGCTGATTAGAACTCCGCAGATGTCGCTTCTTGCGTCTTACGTTTCTTCATATAGTTTCGTACGCCATAAAATGGTGGCGTTGCAACGCGATATCGCCTTGAAAACTTCGTGCATTCTCGACGGCAGAGATATCGGTACGAACGTTTTACCCGACTGTAAATTTAAATTTTACCTGACCGCTTCACCCGAAATCAGGGCAAAGAGGCGTTATGACGAGGACGTTCAAAAAGGTGGTAAGCAGACCTTTGAAGAAGTTCTTAAGGATATAAACGAAAGAGATTTTCAGGATAAAAACAGAGCTGTTGCTCCTCTAAAACAGGCGAAAGACGCAGTTGTAATCGATACGTCTGATATGGAAATAGACCAAGTTGTCAAGACTTTAATAGGTAAAATTCAAGAAAAAATTTAGAAATGGCAACAAAAAAGGCAAAAAAAACAAAGTTAGAAAAGCGGTTCGGTCTTTTAAGAAGGCTTGCCAAAACAGTTTTCCGTTTGTTTTTTCCCTGTGAATTTCACGGGAACACCGAAAAGTACGACGGTCCCGCAATTCTCATCGGAAATCATTACGGCTATCTGGACGTCGTCTATCCGTTGTTCGTGACTGACGGCGCCATGCATTTCGTCGCAAAGCGTGACCTCTGGGAAGGCGGCGGCGCGATGAAAAGGTTTGTAAAAAAAATGGAGTGTATTCCTGTCAGCCGTGATGGTTCCGACGTGCAGGCAATAAAGGACTGCCTGCGCATTTTAAAGAGCGACGGTATAGTTTGTATTTTCCCCGAGGGAACGCGAAACAAATCTTACGACGATATTTTACCATTTAAAAGCGGAGCTTCGCTATTGGCAATAAAAACCCAGACGCCGATTGTTCCGATAGTTAAAGTTACCAAGTCAAAAATGTTCCGAAAAACGCACGTTATAGTCGGCGATCCTATCGAATTTAGGCAATATTACGGTAAAAAGGTTTCTAAAGAAGAGCTTGACGAGTGTGACGAAACGCTCAGAGTTGCGGTAAAAAATATGCGCCTTGCGTTTCTCGATACGCATAAAATCAAAGTCAGAAGCGGTAAAGTATAATGCAGGTTTTCGTTGCAAAGAACAGCGGTTTTTGCCGCGGAGTTAAAAACGCCGTAGATACGGCAATGACGATTGAGCCGAATAACGTATATATACTCGGCGAGATTATACATAACGCCGAAGTAGTAGAGGCAATAAGCGACCGCGGAATAAAAGTAGTTGAAAGTCTCGACGCCGTGCCCGACGGAGCTACTGTAATTTTCCGTTCTCACGGCGTACCTCTCGATTATTACAAAATCTGTGCAGACAGAAATATCAAATACGTAGACTGTACCTGCAAATTCGTAAACAATACTCAAAAAATCGTACGTAAGGAGTATGAAAACGGTAATTTTATCGTAATTTGCGGCGAACCTACACATCCGGAAGTTATCGGACTGCAGGGATGGTGTAACAATTCGGCGCTCGTAATCTCCGACGAAGATGCCGACCTTTATAAAATTCGCGATAAAAACGTCTGTGTAGTTGCTCAAACAACTTTTTCGGTGGAAAAATTTGAGAAAATTATAAAAAATATTGGAAAACTTTGTGAAAAATCAGTTGCCGTTTTTAAAACTATTTGTTATACTACTATAGGTCGGCAGGTTGAAGCTCAAAGACTTTCGTCTTTTTGCGACGCCATGATAGTGATAGGCGGTATGAATAGCAGTAATACCAACAAGCTTTACGACGTGTGCCGTAAAAACTGCAAATACGTTGTACGATTACCCAGCGCCGACAAATTTAATATCAATACAATTAAGCAATTTAATAAGGTTGGCATCGTTTCGGGAGCATCGACTCCGGACGAGCAAACCCGGGAGGTTCTTTTAAAGATGGAAAAAAGCACAGAAGTAAACGCAACGAATGCTATGGCAGACGTCGTTGAGAAGATTGACCGCGAGTCACAGTTCAAAAGAGGACAGATCGTAACCGCAACCATTTCGGATGCGACGGCAGACGGTCTGCAGATTCTTTTACCTTTCTCGAAGAAGGAAATTCTTTTGGGTAAGGAAGAGCTTGATTGCGAGGCATACAATCAGGAAGAATACGCCGGCAAGATTGGCGAAACGATTGATTTGTTGGTTGTAGAACTTAAACCTTCTTTAAAGCTTTCCCAGAAAATGATAAAACTCCGTGCCGAAGAGGAAGCACAGCTTGTGGATATCGAAAACGGCAAGGAATTTCAGATAGTATGTACCGGTTCCAATAAAGGCGGACTGGTCGGCGAGATGGGTACTTACTCGGTATTCGTTCCCGCAAAGGAAATCCGTCCCAACTTCGTTAAGGATCTTGCAAAATACGTCGGTAAAACTTTAAGACTCCGCGTTATCGAGATCAAGAAGGACAGGAAGAAGGAAATAATCGCTTCTCAGCGCGTTATACTTGAAGAAGAGCGTGCCGCAAAGCTTGCCGAAAAGGAAGCGCACGACGCAGAATTCTTTGATTCTATCAGCGAAGGCGACGTGGTTGAAGGTAAGGTTGAAAGAATTACGGGCTTCGGCGCGTTCGTATCCGTAGGTGGTTTTGATTGCCTTGCACACATTTCCGACCTCTCCTGGACGGGTGCAAAGACCGTAAACGAAGTTCTTGAAATCGGTCAGGTTTGCCATTTCAAGATTTTAAAGGTAGACAGAGAGAACAAAAAGGTTTCTATAGGCTACAAACAGCTTCAGCCTCAGCCTTGGGATCTTGCGGTTGACAAGTACCACGTAGGTGACGTTATCAACGGTAAGGTAGTAAGAATAGTTCCCTTCGGAGCTTTCGTTGAAGTTGAAAAAGGAATTGACGCACTCGTGCACGTTTCCGAAATCAGCCACGAGAGAATCGAAACTCCCGCAACCTGCTTAAGCGTAGGTCAGGAAGTCGAAGCTAAAATCGTTCGTTTTGAACCCGAGGCAAAGAGAATGAATCTCTCAATAAAGGCGTGCCTTGCGGAGCCTGAAAGAAAGCCCCGTGAAGAGAATGCGGAAGAAGGAGAATCGCGTAAGCGTACCCGTGCCCCTAGAAAGGACGACGAAGAGCCCACCGGTTGGAGCGACGGCGGTAGCGTTGGTACTTCTATTGCAGATATTCTTGCAAACGCTGAAAAAAACAATAAGTAATAAAAATAATTTAAGCGTCCGCACATTAAGTGCGGACGTTTTGTTTTTCAAACGGTTTGAGTCTTAAAAAATGCGTTTATAATAATAGTGTATATGGAGGTTACGTAAAGTGAAGCAAGGTAAAATTCAGATCTCAAGTGAAAATATGATGCCGATCATCAAAAAATGGCTGTATTCGGACAAGGATATTTTTCTCCGCGAAATAGTCGCTAACGGCATCGACGCAATAACAAAGTTTAAAAAACTGATTACAATGGGTGAAGCCGCCGAGAGCGGTGAAGAGTATTGCGTCAAAATTTCGGTCGATAAAGAGGCAA
>CAYMUQ010000024.1:0-14089 GCA_964393805.1 uncultured Clostridia bacterium | reverse complement strand
CACCGTAGAGCTGTTCGTTTCGATGGAGATACCCGTCCGCACTCTCGTGTGCTGTTCGGGCGACTTGGCAGACTTGAAATACAGGAGCCTCGACGTCGAAGCGTGGAGCCCCCGTCAGAAAAAATATTTCGAGGTCGGCAGTTGTTCGAACCTCACCGACGCGCAGGCAAGGCGGCTCGGTATTCGTTACAAGGACGCGGCAACTGGCAAAAACGCATATGCGCATACACTCAACAATACCGTCGTTGCTCCTCCCAGAATGCTTATAGCCTTCCTTGAAAATCACCTTCAGGCGGACGGCAGCGTCTATATCCCCGAGGTGCTCAGAAAATATATGGGCGGCAAGGATAAAATTTTACCTGCAAAGAAATAATGCTTGCGGGCGCAGAAAAATCTGCGCCCGTTTTTTTATTGTGAAGCGGTTCTGCGCTTGTATTTACAACGGCAATCTGCTATAATCAAATGGTATGAATTTACTTTTTTTCGATATCGAGTGCGCGAGCGTCTACAAGACTTCGGCAAAGATTTGCGCGTTCGGCTACGTCTTGTGCGACTCGGAATTTAATATAATAAGGAAAGAGGATATTTTAATCAATCCGAAGGGCAAATTTCACTTGACCGACGGAAGAGGCGAGCGCGGACTTGTGCTTCCGTACGAGTATGACGAGTTTAAAAATCATCCCGCATTTCCGCAGGTTTACGCAACCATAAAGGGGCTATTGGAAGATAAAAATAACCTTATTTTCGGTCACGCAACAATAAACGACGTCAATTATCTTAACCTTGAAACTCACCGTTTTAGACTGCCGTCGTTCAGGTTCGAATATTCGGACAGCCAGCTTATGTATATGACCGCCATAGGCGACTTTACCAGACAGTTCGGTCTTGAATACATAACGGCGGATTTAAACGTGGAATTTACGCCTCACAGAGCGGCGGACGACGCCTACGCCACAATGCGCGTGACTGAGGCGTTGTGCAGAAAATTTAATTGTTCCTGCGAAGAGCTTGGCAGTATTTTAAAGATTAAAAAAGGTAAAATTAACAACTATCACATAACTAAGCCCGATTCGATAAGTTTTTACGAGTACAGAAAGGCGGCGGAGGCCGCCAAGGCTGAGCGCGCAAGCCGTAAACACGATTTTTATTGTGCGGTAAATTGCAGACACCGTAAGGTCGGAAACAAGCTTAAAGGTCAGATATTCAATTTTTCACGCGAGATAGAGTACAACACCGAAATTTCAATTCCTCTCGTTGAAAAGATTTTTGCTTACGGCGGCAGATACAGTCAGAAGCTTGCGCTCAGCAACGTCTACGTCTGCGAAGAGGGCGACAATTCCGTTCGTACTAATAACGCTAAAAACACCGATGGACTTAAAATTATGTCCGTACGACAGCTTACGGAGCTTTTAAATGATTGAACTGCCGCAGAGTTTTCTGGATAGAATGAAAATCGAGCTCGGTGACGGGTTTAACTCTTTTATTGCGTCGTACGACCGCGTACCTTATAAGTCAATAAGGGTAAATACGCTCAAAATATCGGTTGAAGAGTTCAAAAAGATTTCTCCGTTCAAGCTTGAACCCGTTCCCTGGGAAGAGTGCGGATTTTATATCGACGGCGAAAAGGCGGGAAAAAGCTTGTATCATTCGGCGGGGCTGTATTATTCGCAGGAACCCTCCGCGATGTCAGCGGCGCCGCTTCTTGACGTAAAACCCGGGGAGCGTGTGTTGGATATGTGTTCCGCACCCGGCGGTAAAGGCACTCAGCTTGCGCAGAAAATGCAGGGAAAAGGCGTGTTAGTACTCAATGAAATTGATTATTCCCGCGCAAAGATATTGTCTCAGAACGTAGAGAGGCTGGGCATAACAAACGCTTCGGTTACCAATTGCAGTCCGAAAGAAATTGAAGAGTATTTTCCCGAATATTTCGATAAGATACTCGTTGATGCGCCTTGCTCGGGCGAGGGTATGTTTTTAAAGGAGACGGCGGCGTTGACGGAATGGAGCTTAAGTAACGTTTCCGCGTGCGCCGTAAGACAGTCAAAGATTCTCGAAAGCGCGAAAAAGGCGTTAAGGGCGGGAGGACTGCTCGTATATTCAACCTGTACCTTTGCTCCCGAAGAGGACGAAATTCAGATTGAAAACTTTTTAGCAGACAACCCCGAATTTGTACTTTTGGAAATGCACAAGTACTTGCCGCACGAAGTCAGGGGTGAAGGGCATTTCGTTGCACTTATGAGAAAGAACGGCGAGAGTGAAAGTGTTGCGGTTAAACCCTTTGTTGCAAGCTGTAATAAAAAGGTCGAGACGCTGTGGCGTGACTTTGAAAAGCAGAATTTGACCATAAAGTATAATAATTTATTTCTTATAAGAAATAATCTATATTCTTTGCCTGACGGCTGTCCGTGCCTGCCGCCCGAACGCGCTTTACTTCGTGTCGGCGTCTGCTTAGGTGAAATTAAGGGCGACAGAATAGAACCGTCGCACTCGCTCGCAATGAGCCTTGGTGTCGGCGATGCGTCCGTATTAAATCTTGACGAGAAGCAAGCTACGGATTATTTGCACGGACTGACGCTCGATTGTCCGACTGATTTAAAGGGGTGGGTACTTGCAACGTATGCGGGCTTTCCGCTCGGCTGGTGTAAGTGTGTGGGCGGAACTGCGAAAAATCATTTACCCAAAGGAATTAGAATTTAATAGTCAATATACAACCGAACCCCACTTTACAGTGGGGATTTCTTAAACAAAAAACTCCTCCGCAAAACGCGGAGGAGTTACTTTATTGTTGTTTATCAGTTTTCGTCGGCAGGCTTGTCGTCCTCTGGCTTATCTTCGGGTTTTTCGTCCTCGGGTTTAGCCTCGGTTGAGCTTACTTCTTCGGCAGGCGCTTCTGCCGGAGCGTCGCTTTCTTCCGCGGGTGCCTTAGCTTCTTCGGCAGGCTGAGCGCTTGCTTCGGGTTCCTCGGAGGGAGTGTCCTCAACGGGCGCTTCCGCTTCGTCCGCAGGTGCGTTCTGTTCTTCTGTTGCGACGTCTTCGGCCGTCTCTGCGGCAGGTGTTTCTTCCTTGTCGGTAAGGAGGCTCTTGTCAACGTCCTCGTCGGTTATTTCGGGAGCTTCGCCGTTAGCCTTGACGTACTTCTTGACGTAACGCTTATTCTTGTTGAAGTTGTAAGAGTTCTTGGCGGCGGTATTGTTGCGGCGGTGCTTGCTGAAATACTGCTTAAGGAAAATCGCGATAATAGCAATGAATATCGCAACTACGAGCGCAATAGAGGCGGCAAGCAGCCAGACGTTCGTATTGCTCGAAGTGCCAGAGCTACTATCGGAACTATTATCGTCGTCGCTGATGGTGGGAGCGCCTATAATGTCAACGTCCTTATCGATTACCGAATAGTCGACGAAAGCAGTCATTGCATAATTCTTCGAATCCTCTACGGTGAACAACGCAAGATTTTCCTCGTTGTCGCTGTAGTTGTAGGAGTAACCCGTCTGGTTAGCTTCCGCAGTGCCCTTGTTGAAGGGAATAAATGCGGACGAATCATAGAGGGAGAAGGTAAAGTAGGTCGCCTGATAGTTTTCGTAAACGTCGCTCCTGTTTTCGGGACCGGCAAGCTCTTCGAGCTTGGCGATATTATCGTCGTTTTCGTCAAGCGTTTCGGTAATCTTCTCTCTGTAATCGTTAATTATTTCGTTCTTGTATTCGTTAAGCCAATCGCTGTATGTGCTTTCGTCAAGAGAAATACTGCTGTAATCGAACATTACGAAGCCCGCATCGTTTGAAGAATAGCTCGAAACCTCGTCGCGCTTACCGCTCCAAAGCTCCAGTCTGTAAGCCTTAGCTTCACTGCCGGAGTGAATATTGAAGGTAACGGTTACCCACTTATCGGCATACTTTGCGCCTTCGGCGGTGGTGGTGTCGATTGTGAAGCAATAGGGCGTTTCCGCCTCGCTCATATCGTAACGGATTGCGGCAACCGAAGCGTCGAACGCGTGTACGACTTTTGACTTATTGGCTACGCCGTTTTCCATATAATAATAGGTAGCGTCTTTGCCGAGTCCGTCGCGGTACATATAGATTTTGTTGTTCTGTTCGCCGCTTGCAACGAGGAAATGTGAAGCGTATGCGGTTTTATCGCTGTTTGAGAAGAGGTAGCCGTTTTCTTTTATCGCCTCGATAAAGGTTACGCCGTTCTTCGCTCTGACCGCTTTTTCAACGCTGAGGGTTTCGTTATTTACTGCATCGTAGAAACCTGTGCGTCCCATCTCTTCAGCTTCGTAGTAATTGACGTCGATATAGGTGGCAAGGTTGTAGAAATTAGCGTACAGAACGCCGTCCTTTTCATATAAACCGTCACTGCGGAGGGTATAAGCAATATTGGCTTTCTTCTGCGCGGAAGTCCAGTCGTCCTCGGGCTTACCTTTAAGAACGTTGCCGTTGTCGTCGTACCAGAAGGTGTAGGCGGGGGTACCGTACTTCAGTACGTTATGGTCTGCCGAATCTTCAACGAGGTAGACGGATGCAATCGAGCCCGCGCTCGCCTTTACTCTGACGCTTACGGAAGAGTAGCTGTTGGCGCTGACCGTAGTGGTGCTTCCGTAGTAGCCGTAGTTGTAAACCTTCATTTCGTCGTTGAATTGTCTTACGGCGTTTACGATAATCAGAGGCTGAACGACCGAGTCGCCGCCCGCGATTTTCTTCCAGATTTCTCCCGCTTCGGTAGAAGAGTTGAAGGAGAGTACTGCGGACAGAGCACTGAACCAGCTGTTGCCGTCTTCGAGAAGCTCTTTATAATTATCGATATAATTCTTGTTGAGCAAGCCTGCGTATGCATTGTCGTTGGGCTTGTCGTAGTCGGTAAGCGTGCTTGCGGGTTTAACGTTAGCGCTTGCGCCGTTTACGCCGGTATAGGAAGAGGGAAGAGCGAGAGACTCTTTAATATCGTTTCTCGAAGAGCTCTTTTCTTCGTCGAAGTTGTGAGTTGCGTCTGCTTCCTTCTCTTCGAACTTGAGGGTTGCACAGCGTGAAGCTCCCGACGAATAGTTGTAAACGGTTTCGTCTATTCCGTCTATTATCGAAAGATTGGCAAGAGCCATCCAGCCGCTTCTGTAGGAAGTGTTTTCGGTACCCTTAATAGTCGTGGGACCGAAATTGACTTTGATTTTAAAGGTCTGGGGCTTGTCCGAAGTGTTGGACACTCTTACGAAACATCTTACCCAACCGTTGTAAACGTCTTCCTGATCTTCAATCGTAACCGTGCTGACGGTGGTGGTGTCGACGTTAAATGAAGACTTGATGTCCTCGTCGTCCTCGGTAAATGCGGTAATCGTAGCCGCGTTCTTGCCCTTCATATCCGAAGTCTTTAACCAGAAGGATAAGAGAACGTATTCGTCCTTATTTCCGCTTAAAGTAAATCTCGTGTTTGAAATCTGCGCTTCGTAAGCCGCACCGTAAGCGCTTAAAATCAATAATGCTGACGTATCGTTGTCTGCGTCGGGCAGAGAAGCCGCGGTTTTAAGTGCGTCTGTAAGAGCTTTATTGAGTTTACCCTGACTGTCGAAGGTCACGTCGGTAAAGGTAAAATCTTCGGTAATGGACAAAGTTTTTACCAAATCGTCCGAAACCTTAATGCCCTCGCCGAGCTTGTTGGGAACGATAGCGGTGCTCGCGCCGTTATCGAGTAAGCCGACCGAGCCCGACTTGGAATAGTCGCTCTTGTTGGTGCAGACGTATTTTGCGCCGTTGGAAGTTTCCTCTACGGTCAGACCTGCGCTGACGCCGCCTTCGGTTAAATCAATCGCTTTGTTCTCGGTGGTGCTTGCAAAGTTAATAAGGAAATATCTGTCCGCGGAATAATGGGGGTCTGCCCAGGTGGTCAGATTTCCGTTCTCTTCGGTTTTTCCCGATTCTTCGTCAACGCGGAATTCGAAGTCTGCGTCCGACTTGAGGGGGAAACAGGTGTTCGCCTTTTTATCGCCTTTATCATCTTGTCTGATGTTGGCTTCGAATTCGGGCTTTGCGCTCATCTCCGAGTTGCTTAAATATTTAGTAAAGGTTATATCGTCGAAGAAGGCGTAACCTTCAACCGTATAGATACTGTCGTTGCCGAGACCGAGGGTAAGGGTAACGGAGGTATCTGCGAAATTGCTTGCTTCGACGAATATGGTGTACTGTATCCAGCCGTTGTTTTCTACGGTATTCTTATCTGCGTTGAGCTGTTCCGTATTTATGTTTCTTATCATAAACGGCTCTTCTACGCTGTTACTGCCTACCGAGCTTTCGACCTTGATATACGCGCCGTGGTCGCCCGTAACTTCCGTTCTCTTGTTTTCGGTACCGTCGTAATACAAATCGCTCGTTTTGACCCAGAGCGAAATTTCACAGGCGGTGCCTGCTTCGAGAGCGACGGTGGTAGAGGAATTGAAGTAACCTTCGGTTCCCTTAAAGTTGTCGCTGCTACGGTAGTTATGAATCATAAGAACCGAAGTTTCGAATGGAATTGTATATTCTTCGTCGAGGAAGTATTCGCCGTTCTTTTCGTAAACGGTTACCTTTTCACCCTTGGAATTTATTACGTTGCCGTCGGAATCGTAGCTATATTCGTGGGTGAAGGGGTTGGCGATATAGTCTTCGGCGGTTATCTTGTAGTCGGTCTCGGTTGAAACGTGAGGGTTCTTGAAGAACGCGTCGTCTGCAAGCGCGCCGTTGTAGTCGACCTTCTTATCGTCATTGTAGTCGAGTTCGTTGTTCTTTTTAAGTTTAGCGGGAAGCTCCGGGTCGGTAGCGTACTCCCAGCGGTCCTTACGTGTATTGATAATGCCGGACATAGAGGAGGAAGAGTTACCGCTTGTCCCCGACGACCAGTTGTCGGGCGCACTTATAAAGTAAAGTCCGTCGTTATCCTTGTAAAATTCAAAATTACCGTTTTTGATAACCTGTTCGTCAACCTTAGTCGTGGTATCTTTGTCGTCGCTTCCTTTGGACGGCGAACTGCTGGTCGAGCAGGCAGCCATACCTATAAGGCAGGAGGTTGCGATAGCCGCGGTACCTAAAATCAGCGCTTTGAATTTGGTTCTCTTATTTCTCATATTACACCTTTGCAATAATTATTCGCTTTGAATTTTCAGCCGTACGCTCCTTATATTTAAGGAGGGCACGATTTCATACCCTATTATTTTAATATAAAAGCAAATTTTTGGCAACTGATTATAGTCAAAGATATAATAAAAAAATTCATTATTATAAAAAATTTGCAAAAACTTTTAATAAAAAAGGTAATTTTGCCGCATTTGATTTCAAGCGGCTGGTATTTTGAATGAACGAAAAAAACAAGAAGGCGATTGTCGGCGGTTTAGGAATAGGATTTATAAACGGTTTGTTCGGCGGCGGAGGCGGAATGATAGCCGTTCCCGTGCTTAGCGGGGCGTTGAATTACGGAAGAAAAGAGGCGCACGCAACGGCAATTTTTATAATACTTCCCATATGTGCGGTAAGCGCTCTGACGTATATTATTAACGGCTTTTGCGACCTTAACGTAATTATACCCGCAACGATAGGAAACGTTGCGGGCGGCTTTCTTGGAGCGGAGTTTTTAGGTAAGCTGCCAAAGTTTTGGGTGCAGACGGTATTTATAGTGATAATGGCGGTTGCGGGCGTAAGAATGGTGATAGGTTAAATGTCTTTTATTCTCTATCTTTTAGTCGGTTTTGCTTCCGGCGTTCTCGGCGGAATGGGTATGGGCGGCGGCACGATATTAATTCCTGCCTTAACGATTTTATTGGGAGTTAACCAGCGAGTAGCACAGGCTACGAATATCATAGCGTTTTTGCCTATGGCGGCGCTCGTTTTGCCCGCGCACAAGAAAAACGGTCTGCTCCGCACTGAAAGTGCGGGTTATCTCATTATCCCCGCAATTATTTCGACGGTGCTTGCGGGCGTACTGATGGCGGCGCTCCCGTCCGATTTTTTAAGGAAGCTGTTCGGTCTGTTTCTGATAGCGCTTGCCGTCAGAGAAATTTTATCTCTTTTAAATACCGTTCAGGAAAAGAAGAATTAAGACCTGGAAAACAGTCTTTTAAGCGGCTTAGCCGACAACATTTCCATGGCGTAGAACGCAATGAGCGCAAACGCGCTTACCACGACGCCGCAAATAATAATTCTGAATATCTTCGGGAGTACGCCGTTGAACAGGTTGAAAAGCAGTTGTCCGAACAGACACGCCGCCGCGCAAATCAGAACGCTTTTAAGCATATAACCGAAATAGTTTATCCCCTGACAGTTCTTTCTTAAAAGATTTAGATTTAAAACGGCGGTGACCACGAAACTGAGCGTCAGACCGACCATATACGCGTTAATGCCGATTAGACCGGTGAAAGCGAAAATGCTTGCAAGCATAACTATTGCGCCGATAAAGAAATAAATTAGCGTGCGTACCTCGTAGTGCATTGAATTGAGTATGGTGGTAGTAATCATCGAAATGCACATAGGCAGCATCATAAACGAAAATCTTCTGATTATTTGACCGCTGAGTTCACTGGCGTACAGGAGCATACCGATGTCGCTTCCCAGTGTAAAGATGACGGGAATAAGAACGGTAGCTATAAGTACGGACGCCTTTAAAGTTCTCTCGACGTCGCGTTTCAACAGTTCTTTACGCTTTGCGTAAAAATTTTCACTCATTTCGGGAGCGACTACTACGGCAATGGAACCTATCAGTGAATTGGGTATGAATAAAATAGGTACGCTCATACCCAGTACCGTGCCATACAGGGCCAGCGCTTCGGCGTTGGTATAGCCGCAACTGTAGGACAGAAACGCGGGAAGAAACATCGCTACGCACGAATTGAGAAGCGACGTCGAGGTGCGCATTGCCGTGATGGGAAGCGAAGAGGTCAAAACCGGCTTGAAATGTTTACCGGGTTTTACGAATTTTCCGCCTTTTATCAGGTAACAGGCGACCGATACGATGAAAGAGAAAACGTAGGAAATCAGAACGGCTATAACGGCGGCTCTCGCACCTTGAAGCGAATTGTGTGCAAAATGTATGAGAACGCAACCGCAGGCAACCATTACGGCGTTTTCGGCAAGTTCTATGACGCTATAGGGCAAAAATTGCTTGTTTCCCCAGAAGGCGCCTCGCATTACGGCGTAAACCGAGGTCAGTATAAGACCGGGCAGAAGCCATAAAAATATGTCTACGCAGTCGCGGTCGGGGAACATAAACGCGTACAGGTTTTTTGCAAAAAACAGCACTAAGGCGACGGGTATAGTAAATATTAAGGTCGCAATGACGCCTGAACTTACTACGGCGTGCTTGGCGTTCGGGTTGCCGGTTGCGGTGTGTTTTGCCATTAATCTTGACACGGTTACGGGTATTCCGCTCGAAGCGGCTGTCAAAAATACCGAAAAAATCGACAGGCAAATCTGGTAAATGCCGAGACCTGCGGCGCCTATAGACCGCGAAAGAATTATTCTGTAAATAAAGCTCAGAGCTTTTTCTATTGTAGAAAAAACCGTAACCTGTGCGGCGGATTTGTAAACGTTGCTTTTCTTCATCACAATATTTTACAGTCTGAAAAGGTCGAATATTCGCCGAATTTGCCGTATTTTTCACAAAACGGGCGTAAATTGCATATTATTGAGTATGTTTCAGTTGGTTACGGAGAGAGGCAGATATTTGAGGATACGGGCAAACGTAGAAAAAAACGACGTCATAGACGTCTTTTCCGTGCCCGCAGACGAGCTTTATTGCGGAAAAATATTGGAATTGACTTCTCCGAAAAAAGTCTATCACGCACGTATAGGCGATACGTACGAAAGTATCGCACGCGCTTACGGAGTTTCCTCGGATGAGTTGAGAGAACTTAACTCCGACCGGGCAATTTATCCTACTAAGGCAATCTGGATACCGTAAAACGGCGAAGGTAACCTTTGTATGGGTAACGGGCATACAATACAATAACTGAAATAAAATGCTTTTGATACGGCGTATTAAAACAAACGGAGGTAAAAATGTCGTTCTTTTCCAATTTTCAGTCGGATAAGTGTCCGGGCACGATAAGCGGCAACCCCTTAAACGGTATGAGCGAAAAGGTGTGCATACAGGCGCAGAAGATATTTGACGCGTGCATTAAGCAGTTGCAGATAGAAAACTACGCGATGACGCCCGAGACCAAAGAGGTTACATACCCGCTGAGCTTTGTAAGCGCACGTTCTACAAACGACGGCGTAACGCTCACCAACGTGAGCGTTGAAAGGCTTGCGGATAAGCAGGGATGCGCAAGAGTGCAGGCAACGGTGAATATTCCCGTTGAAATAGCTTACACCGACGCAGGCGGAAACGAGGGAGTTCTGAACTCGACCGTAAGCATCAACGAGGACGTCTTGCTGTTCGTACCCGCTCCTTCGATTATGCCCTTTAAAGTAATGGCGGAGGCTTCGGCGGTAGCGGCGGAGGGGAGCTTTGCCGCGGATAGCGCAAACGTCACGATGAACGTATGCGTAACGTCAATCTTAAAAATTGCCATTGACGTAGAGCTTCTCATACCCAGCTACGGCTATTGTGCGATTCCCCCCGCACAGGATTATTCAAAGGAGGTATGCGCGGGCTTCTTCGAGTTACCGCTCTATCCTCAGGGTAAAAACTGCTCGTGCAAATAGCGGCGGTGCCAAATTATCGGAACAAGTTTTCAGGCGGTAAAATTGACGTTTTACCGCCTGAATTTTGCTTTTTAAACGGTTTTAGTAGTACTATGCCAGACATAAAAGCCACATTTTAAGTTATTTTTAACATATTTTGACTGTCTGATTAAAACGCTTTAAATAAAGTTATTTTTGTGCTATAATCAAATTATGAACTTTTATTCGATAAGTGATTTACATCTTTCCGGTACCTGCGATAAGCCGATGGACGTGTTCGGCAGCGGTTGGGAAGGACACTTTGAAAAAATAAAAAACGATTGGCAGAGCAAGGTTAAAGAGGACGACGTCGTTCTCTTATGCGGCGATACCAGCTGGGGTACCGTCCTTGAAGAGGGGGTCTTCGATTTAAAGTCGCTTAGCGGTCTTAACGGTAAAAAAGTTTTCATAAGAGGCAATCACGACTATTGGTGGAACGGAATAAGCAAGCTTCGCGCGGCGGCTCCCGATGACAGCTTTTACTTTTTACAAAACGACTGTATTAAGTTTGGAAACGTCGTAATCTGCGGTTCACGCGGTTGGACGTGTCCCGGAAGCGTCGACTA
Organism: uncultured Clostridia bacterium; assembly: GCA_964393805.1. GTDB lineage: Bacteria > Bacillota > Clostridia > Christensenellales > Borkfalkiaceae > Coproplasma. The sequence continues at coordinate 2,849 of CAYMUQ010000024.1, read as the reverse complement.
TACTCCGCACGACGAAAAACTTTACCTTCGCGAGGCGGAGCGCTTCAAGCTCTGCTTTAAAGAGGTGGAAAAAATAAGGAAGGAGGGCGACGTTTTAATTTCTATGATACATTACCCTCCCATGAGCCCAAAGCTTCAAGATACGCTCTTTACTCAGCTTTTCGAGCAAAACGGGGTAGATAAGGTAATTTTCGGTCATATTCACGGACAAGCTTATTTCCCTTTGAGAACGGTTAAAGGCGGCATTGAATATATATTGACCTCTTGCGATAAAGTGGCGTTTACTTTGCAACGCGTCCTGTAAGGTAATCAACGCATATTTATTTAATAAATATTTTGATAAAAAATTTGTCGCTTTTTCTTTACAAAAATAACTGTTTGTGATATACTTTCTAAAAATTGTGGTTTTGGCGGAATTATAATGACAAAATCTACTCGCACGAGAAGTGAGTGCTTTCAAAAGATTTTTCAGTTTGCGGAATCGAGCCGTGAGTATCATAAATGATACTTCGGTTTCGTTTCCGCTTTTTTTCTGCCGATAGCTTTTAGAGACGGCTTTTTAAAGGATAAACCGAAATATGTTAGAAACTAAAGATTTATTGGGTTTAAGGGATATTTCCAAAGAGGAAATCGAGCTTATTCTCGACACCGCCGAAGAGATGAAGCAGGCGGTCAACGCAGGTAAAAAGAGTTTTGATTTGCTTAAAGGCAAGACGCTTGTTACGCTCTTTTACGAAAACAGTACGAGAACGCGTTGCTCTTTCGAGCTTGCGGGCAAATATCTCGGTGCGACCGAGATAAACATTTCCGCTTCGTCAAGCTCTGTGCAGAAAGGCGAAACTCTTATTGATACCGGCAAGACGTTGCAGGCTTTAAAGGCGGATTTCATAGCAATCCGCCACCCTATAGGTGGCGCTCCGTCGCTTCTCGCCAGGACGGTAGGCTGTTCGGTGCTTAACGGCGGAGACGGTATGAACGAGCATCCAACGCAGGCGCTTCTGGATATGCTCTCTATCAGAGAGGAGTTCGGCACTCTTAAAGGGCTTAAGGTTGCAATCCTCGGAGATATCAAACACAGCAGAGTAGCAAAATCAAACCTGTTCGGTCTGACTAAGATGGGAGCCGAGGTCTGGGTTTACGCACCCAAGACGCTCATTCCCAAGGGCTTTGACCAACTCGGTGCGCATATAGCTACGTCGCGCGAACAGTGTATAGACGGTGCAAACGCGGTAATGGGGCTGAGAATTCAGCTCGAAAGACAGTCCTGCGGACTGTTTCCGTCGCTTTCGGAGTATTCGCGCTATTACGGGGTAAACGAAAGCCTGATGAAATATGCAGCTAAGGATGCGATTATCGTTCATCCCGGTCCCGTAAACCGCGGGGTTGAACTTACGCCCGGTCTCATCGACGGCGACAGCAGCAGAATAGAAGACCAGGTAACGAGCGGACTCTCGGTCAGAATGGCGGTATTGAAGCTTCTGAACGAGTACAGGGAGGCAAAATTATGAATACCTTGATAAAGGGCGCGGAAGTTGTCCTTGAAAGCGGAGTGCAGAAACTCGACGTTCTCATAAATGGCAACAAAATAGTTAAACTTGACAAAAATATTAAATCCGACGGCTGTAAGGTGATAAACGCTGAGGGTAAGACGGTTATCCCCGGTATTATCGATATGCACGTTCATCTGCGCGAACCGGGCTTTGAAGGTAAGGAAGACATTGAAAGCGGCAGTAAAGCCGCTGTAAAAGGCGGTGTTACGCAGGTCTGCTGTATGCCCAACACCGACCCCGTCTGCGACAATGCGGTCGTAGTCAAATATATTACGGCAAGAGCAAACGAAGTTAATCTTTGCAAAGTTCGTCCGATAGGTGCTATAACCAAGGGTGAAAAGGGCGAAACTCTTGCGGATATCGGAAAAATGGCGAATGCGGGGGCGGTAGCCGTTTCCGACGACGGCAGGTCGGTAATGAATTCGCTTTTGATGCGGCTCGGAATGGAGTACGCGAGCGGCTTCAATTTAAAATGTCTCTGCCACTGCGAAGACGCAAATCTTGCGGACGGCGGTGTGGTAAACGAGGGATACAATTCCACGCTTACGGGACTTAAAGGAATACCCCGCGCGGCTGAAGATATAATGATAGCTCGCGATATCTCTCTTGCTGAAAGTTTAGACGTTCCCGTGCATATCTGCCACGTCTCGACGTACAGCGGCGTAGAGATTATCCGCGCGGCAAAAAAACGCGGAGTAAAGGTTACCGCCGAAACCTGTCCTCATTACTTCATCCTTACGGATGAAATCATAAAAGATTTCGATACTTTCACCAAGGTAAATCCTCCCGTAAGAGAGGAGAAAGACAAACTTGCGATTATCGAAGGTCTAAAAGACGGCTCTCTTGATTGCATAGTCACCGACCACGCTCCGCACTCAAGAAAGGACAAGGAAGTTGAATATAATCTTGCCGCATTCGGTATGAGCGGAATAGAGACGAGCTTTGCTCTCTCGTATACCTACCTTGTAAAAAGCGGCGCAATGACGCTTTCCGAGCTGATGAAACTTATGTCGGCTAATCCCGCCGAGATACTCAACCTTGAGGGCGGTGCGATAAAAGAGGGTGCGGTAGCCGACCTGGCGATTGTCGATTTAAACAAAAAATTTGTTATTAATTCAAACAACTTCGTTTCAAAAGGTAAAAACACTCCGTTCAACGGCTTTGAGGCGTACGGAGAAGTGCTGTTCACTATAGTAGACGGCGAAATAAAATATCAAAAAGATTAAAAAAATTCAGAGGGAATTAGGCTAAATGGATGTGCAAGAATATTGAACTAATACAACCTTAATCAGGTAGAGC
>CAYMUQ010000023.1:0-14260 GCA_964393805.1 uncultured Clostridia bacterium | reverse complement strand
AAATGGCACTGTGGCGGGTGCTTGAATAAACGAGCGCGCGGCTTCGCCGCGCGTTCAAGCACCCGCCACGAAATAAAACAACCTAATAAAAGCAAGGAATGAATGCCGCAAGGACGGGCGTTCGCCGCTAAACCGCTTGGCGAATCGCCCTGTAACCTTTGCGGCATTTTTCATTATAGCCTTACGCTTTTTGTGTAGGGTTATTTTTTATTTTCGGCGGCGGTTTCCCTTTGAACACAAGCATAATTTGTGTCTGAAAATGTGGGGTAATGTAGTAATTTTGCACGCAAATGTTTGGTTTTGGCTCGGAAAATGTGGTGTTTTCGCTCGCTCAAAAATACGATATTTTGCAAATTTTTGTACTTAAAGATATGTAAGGGAATTTTTTTACACCTATTTTTCGAAAAAAGGTTGCATTTTAAAATTTTTTGTCCTGAAAGATATGAAAAGTTTTTCAATGTGGCAATTAATCAAATATAATTTGCCAACAAAGGTTTGCTTAAAAACAGCGAATATACAACATTCAATGAATGTTATTGATTGCGGTAAGGGTGCAGAACTGTTAGACAAGGGCGACAGCTATATTAAACTGCCTAATTCCCCAGATTTATTCCGCTGTCAAACAGCGTTTATTACTACTGAAAATATATTAAGAATTATTACGAAACATTAACTATGATAACTATTGATAAAAATCTTATAAACGAAGATATAAAAAAAGAATATTTGAAATATTATGATACAATTTTAAACACCATTAAAGATACATATATTTTGATTTATTACTTGCAAGCGATACAAGAAAAATTTGGTGGCGATAAATATGTTAAGACTAATGCTAAATATGAACATTTTCTTCTTGATATTATGAAATTAATACAAGAAAAAATATGTTTAAATATCTGTAAGCTGATATTAGACGAAGGCGAAGATGTTTTAACTTTGCGAAATATGAAAGGTTTTATACGAAGAAATCTAAACACAATAGTAAAAGTAAAAGATATAAAAATTGATAATAATATTGAAACTTCAATTAAAAACATAAGAAATGAAACTATAAGTCATAACATTTACAAAGAAGATAAATATCAAGTTCAAATTTCTGACTTAAAACAAATATTAGATAAAGCTGTTGTATATTTCAAAGAACTTTGGATAGACGATTTTTTAGATAGAACTAATAGAGTTCTTGACGACTATTTTACATATAATGACTATATATATAAAAACTCTGTGAAAGATGCACTTAAAGGTATAATTACCTAAATTACCGAATGGCACTGTGGCGAGTGCTTGATATAGCAAGCGCCCCGCGACATTAGTCGCGGGGCGCTTTTGGATACTTCATTCAAAGCCTTATTAGTTAATATTTAAAGAGCTAAGTTGATTATAAGAAGCCACGCAAGCCCGTAATAGGTGACGACGGCTATCAAATCGTTAACGGTTGTAATCAGCGGACCGGAAGCCACCGCGGGGTCTACCTTTATCTTCTTGAAGAATACGGGAATTATCGTGCCGAATAAGCTTGAAAGTATCATTGCGGCGAACATCGCAATGCCTATACAGCCCGAAATCAAAAACGACATTTGCGCGGCGGAATATGCAACGGCGTTCGAAGCTACGATTGTCGCCGCCGAGCCCGTTATAAGCAGGAATACGCCGACGAACACACAGGACAGCGTGCCGAGAATAAATCCGTTTACCGTGCCGACGCGCAGCTCTTTAAACACAAGTTTCAGCGTTTGCCTGCCGGTTAATCGCTCGTCGGAAAGTACTCGTATCGTAACCGCGAGCGACTGCGTACCGACGTTGCCCGCCATATCCAATATGAGTGACTGGAAACTTATTATAATCGGTAAGCTTGCTACGACGTATTCAAAGCTGCTGACCACGCTCGAAACTCCCAGCCCGAGAGCAAAAAGAATTAAGAGCCAGGGAATACGCTTTGCAAGCGAACGGTGCAAAGGCTCTTTAATATCTTCTTCGTCAGTCAGACCCGCGAGCTTTGCATAGTCGTCGCCCAACTGGTCGTCAACCGCTTCAATAAGGTCGGTGGAAGTAATTACGCCTAAAACTTCGTTTTTCGCACCGAGAACGGGAATGGAATCTTCCTGATAGTCTTTAAGACGTTCTATACACTCCTCTATGTTTTCTGTCGCATATACGGAAGGGTAAGAATTCATTATTATGTCGTCAAGCGGTATGTTATGCCTTGCGACTATCAAATCGCGCAGGTTAATAGCGCCGCAATATGCCCCCTCGGCGTTTTCAACGTAAATGGTGGAAACGTTGTCGTTTTCGGCGGCTTGTTCCACCATAGACTTCATCGCCGCCTTTACGCTCATATCCGACTTAATGAGAATAAAGTTCGTGGTCATTCGGCTGCCGACCGCGTCGTCCTCATAGGAATTAATAAGCTTAATGTCCTCTGCGGCTTCGTCGTCAAGGAGCTTTATAATTTCGTCGCGGGTGTCCTCTTCGAGTTCGTCCAAAAGGTCGACCGCGTCGTCCGCGTCCATGCACTCGATTATGTCGGCGGCGTGTTCCGTGTCCATATCCTCGATATAGTCTTCGGCGTTTTCCAGATAACTGAACACGTCGGAGAGTACTTCGGGGGAAAGCACGCGCGCCAGACGTTTACGCGCTTCTTCGCTAAGGCTGGGGTATACGTCGGCAATATCGCCTTCGTGGTAATCGCTTAACTTTTCGGCAAGCTCGGCGTCGGGAATATCTTGTTCGATTATTTCAAGAAGCTGCTCTAAAACGCTCTGTAACTCTTCCATATTCCGCCTCCCGTCTGTTTTGTTTCATTATAACACCGAGCTAACCTTAACACAATCAGAATTAAGAAAAAATTCCAAGCAGACTGCGTTTTTCTTTGCATTAAAATAGGCGAGCCGCTGAAAGCGGTTCGCCTTTTCATATTTTGAAAAAATAATAAACTGCCCGATAAATTATAAATTATTTTACGGACTTCTCCAAAACAAATGAAAAACTGCCTTCTTTGCATTTGCCGTCTGCTTCAATTATTATGTAAATTGTTTTATTTCTTGTAAAAGTTTCGGTTTTTCCTTCAACGTTACCGTCGGTTGCAATTTCGAATAAGTTCAGCTTTTCATCATTAAAGTCATAGTAGACTTTTATATTTCCTTCTCCCAACGTCGCTTCATAACTTATCAATACCTCGCCGGCACCGCTGTCGTTAAATTTCATTACGTACGTTCCTTTAAAACTACCGAATGAAACCGACGCACTATTTGAGGTGTTTGAACTTACCATCGTCGTCGCACTATAATGGCTTACGTATTTACTTTTGCAAGCAGTTAACGTAAAACACAAAACCAACGTTGCTACTGCAAATATAAAGCCAGCAAATTTTTTCATAATACTTCCTCCATAAATTTTCGTAATTTTTATAACCAGAATTTGTCCGTCGGAGAATCCAACTCGATGCTTTTGCACCCTTTGTCTTTAAGCATAGAATAGATATTGGCGGCAAAATATACGTCGTGCATTGCAACGCCTATATTATAAACCATTATCCTTTCCTTATCGCTCTCGCGTCCCGCCGCTCTGCCGTTTACGACGTCGCTGACCTCCGCGAATTTTTTGAATTTGTCAAAATATTTAAAATGATGTACGTGACCCGTATCGTCGGCAAATATTTTATCGAAAAACAAATCGCAGTTCGTGAACCCCAGCGTATGAATTGGTATTACAAGAACGCCTTCCTTGTAGGCTTCGTTTCCGCACAAATCGTCTGGTAAATACGTAGCCGCCGAAATTACGACGTCGGACCCCTCTATTGCCTGTTCATAAGTATCAACGTATTCGAAATTGAAATTCGGGCTATTCTTAAATCTGTCGGCAAATAATTCTTCCTGTCCTTTATGTTTAAGCAGCTTGAAGTTTAAATCACCCGCATACGTATCGGCAAGGACGGCAACGGTTGCCCTTGCGGTGTTACCGAGCCCTATAACTCCTATATTTTTGAAATTTTTCTTTGCAAATAAATTCAGTGAATGAACGGCAACCGCGCCCGTGCGCATAGCCGTAATCCAGTTCGCGTCCACGATAGCCTTGATTTCGCCGCTGACTGCATCGAACAATAAAAGCTTACTGTCGAGCGAAGGATTTCTTTCGGGGTACCTCGTTACGATTTTGACGCCGCCGTATCTGCCGCCGTCCGCCGCCGTAATTATGGCGGGCATAACGTTGCAGAACGTACCCGCCTGCGGTTTTATGCTTATTTTAGCGGGCAACATAGCGTCGTCTTTATTTGCTATCATACGGCTAACCCAATCATAGCAGGTTTTCGGCGGTATTTTCAAATCAACGATGTCCCGATGTGTTATAACTTTCATTTATTCACCCAAAATTTCCTTTAACGCTTTAATAAGCAAGTCGTTGTCGACGTCATTCCTTATCGCTATTCTTATATATTGCTTACCTTTCGCATCCTTAATCTTACCCGACAAATCTTTGATTATGATGTTATAGCGCACCAGCATTTCTTTTACAAGCTCGCCCGAAGTCATCTTATTAACTTCCGCCATAAAATAATTCGCCTGCGAATTTATTACCCTGATATTCGGTATTTTAGCCAGCTCGCTCTTAAATCTTTTTCTTTCATTCTTGAAAAGCTGCAAGCCCTCAAAATAATAGCTATTGTACTTTTCGGCAATCTGCATATAAAATTCGGCGAATGAGTTTATATTCCAAATTCCTACGTCACGCTTTATAAACTCTATCAACGCTTGGTCGCCCGACGCCAGCACGCCCAGCCTCAGACCGGGTACGCCGTAGCTTTTGGATATGCTCTTGACTACGATAACGTGCTCGTTACCGTCAAGGAACGACTGCTCAATCATCGTAAAGTTGTCGTCTGCGAAGTCGATAAACGACTCGTCGATAATAAGTTTAACCGATTTTTCCTTAGCCCAATTTACTATTTTCAACAAGCCTGCCTTTCCGATAAGGTTGCCCGAAGGATTATCGGGATTTATCAGAACGAGAGCGTTTAAGCCTTTGCCGTCAAAGAAATTAATTATATCTTCCGCCGTATAGCTGAAATCATCGTTTTGCGGCGTAAAGACTACCTGCTTTAAAGCGTCGTACCTGTTTGGATACTCCTCGAACGTGGGGCGGATTATTCCTACGGTTCCGTCGAAAGTCGACATTACCGACTTTATAAGCTCGGCGGCGCCGTTACCCACTACTATATTCTCTTTCCGAACGCCGAAATTTTTAGCCGCGAGCAAGCTGTTTACCTGCATACCCGACGGATATTGCGTAATAAGTGTCTCGAAATTCGACTTGATTTCGTCAACAAGCTTTTGCGGAGGGAAATACGGATTGACGAGATAGCAAAAGTCAATCATCTTCGGATATCTCCAATATCCGCCGTATCTGCTTTGAATTGCCTTAATCTTGTGTGCATCGTCGGTGAATATCGATTCGGCAATATCCAAGTCCTGAATGTCGTCTATTTCGTACCACTTACCGCCGTTTACACGCTTTGCCTTTATATCGGGGTCATCGAGCATTATAATAATTTTAAGCACCTGTTCGTAGTACTCGTTCTTACCCATTGCCTCGGAGTAGGCTTCGAGGAACGGAACGTAATGGGTCTTGGAAAAGTGCTTGCTGAATTTATAGATATTGACGGTCTTGTAGTACGACTTAATATCTTCGAATTTGAATTTTTTACCGGGTACGAATGCGGAAATACCGTCGTCCTCGGCAAGCTTTACGCAGGTTCCGTCCATCCAGCTTTCATACTTATCGACGAGAGCAAGCGTTTCGCGGGGGTCGTCAATCAAATCTTTTATAACGCTGTCCTCGACTATCAAATCGGATTCGAACAGCAGAGTGTCGTCCTCGCAAAGATAGTCCTTAGCAAGAAAAAGCGAATATATATTGTTGGTTTTGTCGTAAATAGGGTTGTCTATAAACTCTATCTTGGTTTTTATATTCAGCGTTTCTATGAAATCTATCAGTTTTTTACCCTGATATCCTTCGACTATTACGATACGGTCTAAATTAAAAGCCTCTAACTGGTGCAACAATCTTTCAATAAGCGTTACCCCGTTGACCTTCACCATACACTTCGTGTTGTCTTTGGTCAAAGACTTTAACCTTTTACCCATTCCTGCCGCTAATATAACTGCCTGCATTTTTTATTCCTCGCTTAAGTATGATTTATTTAAATCCATTACCGTTGATAAATGAAGAGATACTCTTTGATCTTCCGGCGGAAGCTTACGCCAGTCGCCGAACATTTCGGTAAGATAACCGTCGTAATTTTCGGCGCCGTAAATTTTGATATTCTCGAAATCGTACAGCTTCGGCGTACCGAAATATTCACGGGTTGAAATTTGTTTAATTCTGTAATTACAAACTAAGTTACCGACGAATTTACTGCCGTCGAACGGAACTTCGGAGGCGACACGGTCGAGCTTTTGCGCAAGCTTTTTATCGTTGATAATAAATTGCGGAATACACCTCGATAATACTACCGCACAGTTTTTTGCAAAGCCGCGCCCCTTTCTTACGGGAGAAACTCTTACCGCCAGTTTTTTAACAAGCGCCGAGGTTTTGGCAAATTGTTTTTTTGCTTCCTCCATACTGTTTCCCAGTCCGTCGAGAGGGAACACGTCCAAATATATACCGCGCTTTATATTGCGCTTTCCCTTTTCGATTAACGTCGTGTCCGTATCGTAAATTTTGGAATAGGCATAAAGGAAATCTTTTGCGGGAGACTGCGGAGTTTCCAAAACGTACGGCTTGGGTATAAGCGCGGAAAGCTCTATTAACCTTTTATAGTCCTCTCTCGGCATACCGACGTCCATATCGTCGTCCCACGGAATAAAGCCTTTGTGTCTGACGGCACCCAGCATAGTTCCGCCGATTGCGTAATATCTTAAATTATTTTCCACGCAAAAATTATGGAACCATTCAAACATTGTCAGAAGTTTACTTTGTATTTCAGTCAATTTAATTACCTGCCTGATTATTCTTCGAATAAAGTTAATTTAATTATTACCAAAATTATACAATAGCTTAATGAGAAATGCAATTGAATTGCATTATTTTTCCAATTCGCCGCTACTCCGCTACTGACTATTAAAAGCTTGCTTTGAGTATCGTGCGGATATCGTCTTTATTTAACACCTTATATCCGCCGTCCATAACGAGAGTACCTTCAACCATACCCTCGAGCATTTCGGGCGCCGCACCGAGGTCGGTGATATTCATTACAAGCCCGATTTTTTTCATCCACGCTTCCATAGCGCAAAGCCCCTCTTCCGCCACCTGTTTTTCGGTCTTGCCGTCGGGATTTACGTTCCAGACGTTTACCGCGTAACGCGCAAATTTAGCCGTACCGTAAGGCAGAATATAGCGATAGTACGGCATAGACACTGCGGCAAGCGTCATACCGTGCGTTGCGTCGGTATACGCGCCTACCGACTGTCCGAGCATATGCACTTCCCAGTCGGTCGTCTTGCCCTTTGCAACGAGCGTATTCAAAGCCCAGGTCGCAGTCCACATAATGTTGCTTCTCGCCTCGTAGTCGGTCGGGTTTTCGACCGCTATATTCGCGCTGTGTATAAGCGAGCGCAGAAGTCCCTCCATAATATAGTCGCTCGTATTATCGTCCGTACCCGAAAAATACTGTTCGAGTACGTGCGACATTATATCGTAAATGCCCGCAATCATCTGATACTTGGGCAGAGTATAAGTAAATTCGGGATTAAGGCAGGAGAACTTAGGGAAGACGTTATCGCCGAAAACGTGACCTATTTTGAGCTTCTGTCCGTGGTTGGTTATAACCGAGCCGCCGTTCATTTCACTGCCCGTTCCGACCATAGTGAGAACGCATCCGACGGGGACTATTTTGCAGGTGACGTCCTCGAAGCGGATAAAGTATTTATCCCATATATCCTCGTCACAGTTTACCGAAACGGACACCGCCTTTGCATAGTCGCACACCGAACCGCCGCCGACGGCAAGTATCAAATCGGCTTTGGCTTTCCTTGCGCGCTCTACGCCCTCAATCAGCTTTTCTATCGTGGGATTGGGCATAACGCCGCCGTCCTCGAAAATCTCTTTGCCGTTTGCCTTTAAAATAGCAACGACTTTATCGTAGATGCCGTTCTTTTTGATTGAACCGCCTCCGTAAACCAAAAGTACGTTCTTGCCGTACTTGGGCAACTCTTCGTTGAGACCGTTTAAAGCGTCTTTGCCGAAGTAGAGCTTAGTGGGATTGCAATAAGTAAAATTTCCTAACATCTTTATTCTCCTTTTAAATTTGTTCAATATATTCCTTAGGTATATTTTCTACGTATGGCGAGCGGCGAACCTCACCGCCGACGGGTCCCGATTTACAATATGACATAAAAAGCTTGCGTTTAGCGCGCGACAACGCGACGTAGAACACCCTCTTTTCCTCTTCCTCGTTTCCGCTCTGTACCGCAAAATAACCGGGGTAACTCCTCTCGTCCGCGTTGATTAAAAACACCGTGTCGAACTCGCACCCCTTGGTCTGGTGTACCGTAATTATGGGTATTTTATTAAGGCGTTTAATGAGTGTGTCTATCTGACTGCCCGACATTGCCGCCTCGTCCAAAAGCCTTCTGACGAATTGCAGACAGTTGTCCCCGCCCTCTTCAAACACGGCTTTCAGGTCGGCTATCGTGTGAGCGTCCAGGCTCGTTCTGTATTTGTTTTCGATACGGCACAGCGACAGAATTTGCGAGAGTAATTGTTTAGGCAAACCGTTTTCCGCGGTCAATCTCATCTGAGAGTAAGCCGCAAAGAACTTTGCAAATTTCTCTCTGTTTTTAACTATGACCGCTCTGCGCTTTTCGCGGGTCGGCAGAATAAAATCTCTGAGCATAACCGCCGCGACGCCCGCAGTCGCGTACACGTCGGACAGCGCGTCGTGCGCGCGTTCGTTGACTATACTAAACTTTTCGCACAGCGTGGATAACTTGTAGTCCGCAAGCGACGGAACAAAACATTTAGTTATTACAAGTGTATCATAAAAATTGCGTGCGTCAAGGGATATGCGGCACTCTTTAAGCTGTCTTTTGAGTATTACGTCGTCGTAATTGGAGTTATTGTGTCCAATAAGAGTACAGCCGCGGGCAAAGCTTACAAAGTCGGAAAGCACCTCTTCTATTCCCCCCGCGCCCAGCTCTCTCAGCTTCTCAACGGTATATCCGTGGGTATTTGCCGCGCCCTCGGACATCTCTACCGTCGGCATAACGAAGCGGTTGAAGCTTGCAAGTGCTTGTCCTTCCGCGTTTATCTTTACGGCGGCTATCTGTATTATGCAGTCGTTCGCTCTGTCGAGACCGGTAGTTTCGAGGTCGTAGACGACTAACTCTCCCCTTTCGGCGGAGTTTATCATATCGGCGTACGGGTCGCCGTCGTCGTAGCAACGCGGATTGAGAAAGGACGAAAGACTTACACCTACTTCCCTCTGCTCCTTGAATTTCCGCAGGTACGCCTTGCCTATATCCTTTACGTAAGCCAGCGCTATCCGCTCGAAAGAGAACGTATCGTTGGCGTTCAGAATAAGACTTAAAAAGGCGAGAACGTCCTTCGAGACGGGGCGTCTGTAAAATTGAAAGTCCCTATCCAGAGTAAAGAATTTCAATTCACCGCCGTCCGCTTCGACCTCGCGCCTCAACAGTTCCTCCGTGCGGGCTATGGCGTAGTTCGACCTGCCGACAATGCAGACCTCGGAGGGGTCGTCGATTTTCATCCGTTTAAGCTCGGAATAAATCCAAGCCGCCTGTTCGCGCTCGTCACTACATTCTTTTAATACTATCTTTTCGCCCTCTTGCGCACTGTTTATCTTCAAGCCCTCGGGAGCGTACTTTTCAAGCGTGCCGCCGAACGTGTTTTTAAGATAATAATATCCCGCGTTGCACAGCGTTTGGGTAGAGCGGTAGTTTTCGTCCAGATGCACTATCTTCGCATTATAATCCCGTACAAATGAATTGATAATATATTCGGGCGAAGAGCCTCGCCATTCGTAAATAGTCTGGAAGGTATCGCCGCACATAAGGACGCGGCATGAAAAGAGTTTATTTAAAGTGTCGTATTCGAGTACGCTCGTGTCCTGCACTTCGTCAACTATAATAAGCTTATAGCGCGCCTGCCACCTTGCAAGCGTTTCGGGTGACGAAAATAGCGCGTGCGTCTTAATTATGAGGTCGTCGTAGTCGAGCCCCTCTATCTCTCTCAGCTCGCCGCAATACGAGTGCATAAAGTATCCAGCATAGGACTTCATACATTCGAGGAACTGTTCGTCGCACAGTATTCTGCCGTTCTTGAAATAGGATACGGACTTAAAAAGCTGAGCCGAGTTTTCACTTAAAAGACCGTCGAACACTCTCTGATAATCACGCTCTTCGTTGTCCGAATAAATATTGCGCACATCTCTTTCGTGCTTTAAAAGACTTACGAAATTGTAATACGAATTGACGTTGAACCGCGGGTCGTAAAAACTGCGGGTAACGTCGGCTCCGCAATGCGGGCAAGTCAAATCTTCCGACGCAGTCACAAGGCTTATTTTGTTGCGGCAGTAAGGACAGGTAAATTCACTGTCAACGCTCTGAGCGTCCAGCCTGCGTTTAATCAAGTCCCGCGCCGCGCGTTTAAACAGCTTGTTCGCGGCAACGTCCTTTAAAATTTCCTTGACGTCGACCTCGTCTTTTACGGAAGGCTCGGTAAAGAAATTACCCTGCCTTCTCGCCTCTTCCCGCAAAACGGACAGACAAAAACCGTGAATTGTCTTCACGGTAATTTCTGAGTTTTTATTGTATTGTGATATATCCTCTTTAAGCTCGTTGCACGCCTTTATGGTAAAGGTAAGCGCGAGAATTTCCGACGGCTTGCAAAAGCCCGTATCAATAGCTTTCTTTACCTTTTTCGCCACGGTAAAGGTCTTGCCCGTTCCCGCGCCCGCAAATAAAAGAAGGTTATTTTCAAATTCGTCTATGACTTTTTGTTGGGATAAATTAGCCTGTTTTTCCATCGGGATTATCAGCGGTAAATCAGTCGCGTACGGACGAAACTAATTGCTCTCCTTTTTGTTTTCGGAAATGGTTTTCATAAGCGTAACAACGCTGTAATACGCCATTACAAGGAACGCGCTTAAAATTATTCCACCCAATATATCGCTGAACCAATGCACTCCCGATAAAAATCTGCCGATTACTATGGCGGCGCAAAGACCCGAACATAAGATATAAGTTATCCAAAGCAGGGTTTTATCCTTTGTTCTCCATTTGAACTGCATCATCGCGGTCACAGTTAAACAGATTGCAATCAATGTATGGGTAGACGGGTACGACGCCTCGCTCTCTCCGTCTATCAGAATGGGACGGTAATTTATTTTGAGCAGTTCGAACAGTCCGTAGAAAAGTACTATTATAACGTACAAAACCAAAAGCGCGTATATATCCTTATCCACGTCTTTGAAGTTCTTTCTCCTGAACAGCTGAACTATGGCAAAGATCGCAAATCCAACCGCAATCGCAATAGCCGCATAGCCCAGTCCTTCGGTTACTTTGTACAGCGTAAGGTTGTAGCCTATGCCGTCCATAACGGCAACGTTTAATTTCGCAAGTCCCACTGCGGAGCCGTCCTGCGCAACGTTTTGCACGTCCACGAATTTAACTAAAATAGTAAAGACGGCGAACAGAACGCCCAGTCCCCCCGTCACCAGAAAATTTATAAGATTTCTTTTGCTTTTCATATTCCGACCTCTGCGGTTGCTAAATTTAATATGTAATTTCAATGCCCCGTCTCGAAAAATACCAACTTATATTCATCGGGAAAATATATCGTGTATAAGGCGTCGTAATTACCGTCATATTCCTCGCCGATCTTTATCCAATAATAGTCAGCGTCCCAGTCGGGGTAAGACCCTTGAGGTATTTTCAGACACGAATGAGCATCTATCTGATTTTTAAGTTCTTGATTTTTTTGAGAAGAAAAACCGTCCGAATTAAATTTTGTAAAAGACTGCAAAAAAGCGGTCGGTTCGCTTTTAAGCGCTACTGCGGCATAACGCGGTGCGCGTCCCCCGAAGGTTTCGCCCTCTATATCGCAGACGATTTTATAGCCGTCGAGTAACTGCGTATCAACGTTATACCTGTTTTTAAGCCTTTTTATAACGTTTTGGCTTTTGCAACCGCCGAACGCGAGAATACAAACCAACAGCAAAGCTAAAAGCGTTAAGATTTTTATGGTTACAGACCGTCTTTTCAAAAGATTTTCTCCGTAATGAAATGAACGGATATATTATAACACAAGGAAAATCCGAAATCAATATCATTGATTTAATCTGTAAAAAATAAATCCGTAGTCATGCCGAAAATCTTAAGGCGATACAAAGCAAAAGCCGATAGAGCGTAATTGCTCTATCGGCTTTTATACCATTCCCCGTTTATTAACCGCTGAAATTCAGATATTATTTACTACGCCCGAAAACAGCGATGTGTTTTGATTATCCGTAATGATAAACCCGAAAGATTTATTCACTATAAAGTCTGCCTTTATGGTTCCCCCTGGAGCGCCCGCTCCGTGTATCGTTACCGCCGCGCCCTCTATACCTTTTCTGTCTACGGTAAGATCGGTCACGTGTTGAATTTTATTGCAATAGCCGGGTTTATCGGAAAGCGTGGAAAAATCACATGCAGACGAATATATATCAGGGTTCTTAAAGAACAAATCGATATTGAAATGGTCTTGTAAAATTTGAATTATACTTTCGTCGTACTTGCATTTATATTCGGGAAACAAAACACGTGTTGCGTAAAACTCCGTAAACGACTCGTTATGGTCGCCGTAATCGGTTATGGAATTAACCGCGGCAATATTCTCCGCCGAAAAAACCTGGTCTATAGTATAGCCGTCTTCGGGTAAGATAAACTTGATTTTATAACCGTCGTAAGTTCTTGTGTAGAAAGTCGAAAATGTATCGAATTGCACTGCCCTGCCGCCGTTATAGTATCCTTGCAACAGCTTTACGTTCTTGACAGACCCGTCTTTTGCCGTAAAATCATAGCTATCCTTTGCGAAAGGCAAATCATCGCCGTCAGTGTTCCATATCGTTTTAAGATAAAGCGTATTTATGAGCGTAAACAGCGTTTCTTCGTCCAGCTTGAAATCTTTGTCTATAAGTCCATTCGTATGTTTTTTGGCAAAGTACCGTACAGCCTTGTTTGCCTGAACGTTATCATGCTTAAAATCAGCAGAATATGAATAAGCATAATAATCGTTTGATAAAGCGTTAATACAAGGTTGCTTTACGCTTGTTCCTTTGTTTACCCAAATGGAATTTGTCAAATTGAGTAAACCCGTCGTTTTATTACCCGCTTTATGTTCTACGGCAAGCGAGCGGTACAAGGTGGAAAAATGCGTTTTCAGTTGTTGATGCGTAACCCCCATTGCGTCGAGAATTTCCTGGCGGGTATCGCCTGCGGAGCATTCCGCCGACATTGCAAGCGCCATATAGACGGATATCGGCGATACGGCAAAATTATCTTGCTTTTCATAATCGGAATATGAATACGCCGCAAAATCGGCGGCAAACGTTTCTACTTTATTTTTGAAAGCTTTATAGCCGTCCGTTCTCAGCGCGGAATCATCGACGATTTCAACCGTTTTAGGTTTGCCTAAAAGCGTGCTTTTTCCGCTATTACAAGCCGTAAAGGAAAATAAGCAAACCAACGCACAAATAAGTACTGTAAAAATTTTGAATTTAGTTTTCATCCCGATATCCCCCCCTTATATACTTAATGCCTCTGAATAATTTCAGTTAAACCGATTAGTAGCATAATCAATATAGCATATTGCCGAAGAAAAATCAAGAGAAGCGGATTGCGAATGCCTATCCTAATCCTTCTATTTAAATAGAGTTACGTAAGGTGCACCTTCAGGGACTACTTCGGCTGCGCCTCGTGCCGTTGCAAAGCAACGGGACGAGCGGGCGGCTTCGCCGCTACGCAGTTCGACCTCTATTCACGCCACGAAAAAACCTAAGCCGTATTCGACTTAGGTTTTTTGTGGTGCACCTTCAGGGACTCGAACCCTGGGCCCACTGATTAAGAGTCAGTTGCTCTACCAACTGAGCTAAAGGTGCATTTTTTATTATGTAAGCGGCTCGTTGCCGCTGTTGTTTTCGTGGTGGTCCATCCGAGATTCGAACCCGGGACACCTTGATTAAAAGTCAAGTGCT
>CAYMUQ010000022.1:0-14403 GCA_964393805.1 uncultured Clostridia bacterium | reverse complement strand
ATATCCCACGCTTCGCAGGTAACGAAACTGTCGACCGGCGAAGAATACTGAACCTCGCGTATAAAGTCCACCATCTTCTTTTCGTCGTCAAAGCGTATGGAACGCGTTATGTCGTATGGCATTTTATCAATCGACGGATAGTTTACAAAGCCCAGCTCCGACATTGCAACGCCGATTAAAAGCGAGCCTTTGAGAGCCTGCGCGACCGTATGCGGCGCCATAAATAGTCCCTGATAAAAATATTGATAGCCGAGCGCAAAAGAACCGACCTCAAGTCCGATTGAAGGCGCGGTAAACCTGCGGCCTATCATTTGAATGTATTCGTCCTTGCCGACAATATAGCCGCCCGTGGGTGCAAGTCCGCCGCCCGCATTTTTGATAAGAGAGCCGACGCAAATATCGGCGCCGACCTCAATCGGTTCGACCTTTTCAACAAACTCACCGTAACAATTATCAACGAAAATAAACCCGTTAAAGCCGTTTTTGCGGACAAATTTGCAAATATTACCAATTTCTTCGCAAGAAAAAGCGTCTCTGAGTTCGTATCCACGGGAACGCTGAATATAAATCATTTTAACCTTCGGGTTGATGTGCATTGCGATTGCATCCAAATCGAATTTACCGTCTGACAGCAAGTCGCAACAAACGAAATTTACGCCTAAATCCTTTAAAGAACCAATATTTTCGCCGAAAATTACGGGGCGTATCGTATCGTAGGGCATACCTGAAACACACAAAATCGTATCTCCACCCTTTAAAAGTCCGAAAAGTGCAACCGACAGCGAGTGCGTACCCGACAAAAGGTGCGGTGAAACTATTCCGCTCTCCGCCTTAAAGACGTCGGCAAATAATTTTCCTAAAGTATCCCTACCTTCGTCACCGTAACCGTAACCCGTCGTTCCTGTAAAATGCCGAACCGCAATATTATTCTTTCTGAAAGCGTCTAAAACCTTACTTTGGTTAAAAAACGAGATTTCGTCAATTTGCGAATACTGATCTTTTACCTTTTCTTCGCAACCTTTTATAAATTCAGAATTACTTAACATTTAAAAGCTCCAATACCTTTTTCGCGTTAGCCTCTTCGGGTTTCAGCCAAACAATTTCGGGCAGTTTTTTGAAAAAAGTTTTCTGTCTTTTTGCATAATGACGCGTATTTTGTTTGATTATGTCACGCATAGTACTCTCATTAAGCCCATTTTTAAGCCCAAAAACCACTTCTTTATAGCCTATAGCCTGCATACACTGGCTATTTTCGTCAATTCCCCTGTCAAGCAGTGATTGCACTTCCTTTATGAGCCCCGAGTTAAACATAACGTCAACACGGCAATTTATACGCTCGTATAACCGCTCTCTCGGATAGTCTACGGCAACCGCCAGATAATCGTAGCGCGGCTCCGCGTCGTCGTGTTGCTCCGATTTTTTCACGCCGCTGATTTCGAAAATTTCAAGAGCGCGTATAACTCTTTTCGTATCGTTTTCGTGAAGCTTTTGCGCGGTTTCGGGGTCCACCTTCTCCAACAGCGAAAAGAGATATCCTTTCCCTTTTTCGTCTAAAACGTTTTCGTATTTTGCGCGTACCGATTTATCACCCTTGACCTTGCCGTAGCCGAGCTTGAATATAAGTGAATTTATATAAAAACCCGTTCCTCCGCAGATTACGGGAGTTTTATCCTCTTTTAAAAGCCTATCCACTATCGGTAAAGCCTGCGCCTCGTAGTCGCTTACGGAAAACTCCTCAAACGGAGAAACCACGTCTATAAGATGGTGCGTTACTCCGCGCATTTCCGCAACCGTGGGCTTTGCAGTACCGATATTCAGACCTCGGTAAACGAGCTGCGAGTCCGCTGAAATTACTTCCGAGCCCAACGCTTTTGCGCAGTCCACCGCCAAAGCGGACTTACCAGTTGCCGTAGCGCCGCAGATTACAAGCAAACGCTTCATTTTAGACCTTCCTCTTGAACATTTTCTCGATTTCGGTCTTTGTGAGCTTAATGCAGACGGGTCTGCCATGCGGACATCTCAGCTCCAAATTGTTTTCGAGCTTTGCAAACAGCGCGTCACGCTCCTGCTCGGTCAGTAAATCGCCGCCCTTGACCGCGTGTTTACAGGCAGTCTGGGCAATTTTGTCTTTTATAACGTCTTTAAGCGTGATTTTTTTGAGTTCGCCTACGCTTGCAAGCAGTTCGTTGAAAAACTCCTCGAGATTTAGTCCGGGCAAGTCTGCGGGAACTTCGTTTACTCTGAACGAGTTTATTCCGAACGGCTCGACACTGAAGCCCATATTCCATAAAAAGATATTGTTATCTTCGATAAAGCGCTTCTCGTCGGGCGTAACGATAAATATATAAGGCACGAGCATACCCTGTCTGCCTATTTTACGGCAATTGAGCTTTTCAATGAGCAAATCGTAAATAAGCCTTTCGTGTGCGGCGTGCTGGTCTATTAAATATACGTCGTTTTCTCTTTCGTAAATTATATAGGTGTGAAACAGTGTTCCTCTGTACTTGCACTCCTTAAAGACCATCTGCTCCTGCTTTGCTTTTGCGAATATTTCATCCTGAGACAGCGGCTTTTTTATCTCGGGTTTTCCCGCACAGAACGTCAAGGTCGACGATTTGTTGCCGTCGGCGCCGTAATACTTGAAAAGCGGCATATCCGCAAGGGCTTCCCTGCTTTTCTCCGCGTCTATCGCATCTGAGGTCGGCACCATATCTTCGGGCACGTTAAGGGTCTGTACTTCTTTAACCTCGGTTACGGGCTTAACCTTATTGTATTTTTCTATACCTATTACGTCGCTGAAATCTCTGTCATATATCTTTTCGGTGACGGTATAATCGGCGGCGTAAATTTTCTGACCGTTTGAATTGTCCTTATCGTCCGACGCTTTTACCGCAGTCGCATCGTCGGGCAGAACGTAATCCGCCGCTTTTACACTACCGTCAAGGATGGAAGAAATAATTTTGTAGACCGTTCCATAAATAAGCTGATTGTCGACGAACCTTACGTCCTGCTTATTGGGATGCACGTTAATATCGACAATTTCGTCAGGAATTTCAATAAAAAGTACGTAAAACGGAAATTGTTTTTTGAAAATATACGGACTGTAAGCGTTAGTTATCGCGCTTGAAATAATCGGATTTGAGATACTTCTGCCGTTTAAATAGACGTACTGGAAGGTCTTATTCGCCTTGAAAAATTCCTGATTGCTTATAAATCCGCTTATTTTAACGTCGTTACGTTCCGCACTGATTTTAAAGCACTTGGGAAGATAGCCCGCTCCGAACACCTGCGTAATCGCCTCGTCAAGACCGCCGCCGTACGACTGATAAGAAAGCTTGCCGTTTACGTAGTATTTAAAAGAAATATCGGGGTGACCTAAAATATAGCGAATGACGTAATTGGATATGTCGCTCTCTTCCTTTTTGTCCGTCTTAAGAAATTTAAGACGCACGGGCGTATTAAAAAAGAGCTTTTTAACGCTTATCTGTGTACCCTTAGGTACGGCAACTGCGGGCTCAACCTTACCGATAAACTCACCGTCACAAAATACCCTGTAAGCCTCCTGTCCGTCAACGGAACTTAAAAGCTCCACCTCCGACACGGCCGCTATGGTTGCGAGAGCCTCGCCTCTGAAGCCTAACGTATGTATGTGTTCTATATCTTCAAGCGCTGTAATTTTGCTCGTAGCGTGCGAAAAGAATGCTTCGCGCATATCGTCTTTTTCTATGCCGCTGCCGTTATCGATTACTTTGATAAGGTCCTTACCGCCGTTTTCTACGTAAATTTCGATTTCGGTAGCCCCTGCGTCTATCGAGTTTTCGACCAACTCTTTGACGACCGAGTAGGGTCTGTCTATGACCTCTCCCGCCGCAATTCTGTTGCAAAGCTCCTCGGATAAAATATTTATCTTGCCCATTATTTGATTTTCTCCTTTAAGTCGCCCAGAATTATGAACGCCTGCATAGGTGAAAGATTGTTCATATCTAATTCGCTTATAATTTTTTCAACTTCCGAAATTTGCTTGACTTCGGGTTCTTCAAACTCCTGTAAGTCAAAATTAACGTTAAATTCACCCTTTTCGATTGATTTAAGTATTTTTTTCGCCCTGTCAGTAACGTTTGCAGGCACACCCGCGAGAGCCGCAACCTCTATACCGAAACTGCGGTTTGCGCCGCCGCGGAGTATTTTTCTCAAAAATACCACCGTTCCGTTAAATTCTTTTACCGAAGTCTTGTAATTCTTTATGCCCTCTATCTTGTTTTCAAGTTCAAGAAGCTCGTGGTAATGCGTCGCAAAAAAGGTTTTTGCGCCTATCTTTTGAGTTATGTGTTCGATAACCGCCCAGGCAATACTAAGTCCGTCGTAAGTACTCGTTCCTCTTCCGACCTCGTCTAAAATCAAAAGACTGTTTTTAGTTGCGTTCTGTATAATCGAAGCGACCTCTATCATTTCTATCATAAACGTAGACTGGTCGTAGATAAGATTGTCGCTTGCGCCGACCCTTGTAAATACTCTGTCGATTATAGGAATACTCGCCGATTTGGCGGGTACGAAACAGCCGATATGCGCCATAATGGCGATAATCGCGTTTTGCCGCATATAGGTACTCTTACCCGCCATATTGGGTCCGGTTATGAGCATAGTACGGTTTTCACCCTCGTCGAGCAGAGCGTCGTTAGGAACAAACTTGTCCTTTATTATAAGCTCTACGACGGGATGTCTGCCTTCCTTAATATCCATAGGTTGGTCGCTGTCGCAAATAACGGGACGGCAATATTTATTGTTTTTCGATATCTCAGCGAATGACGTCAACACGTCGAGAATTGCAATTCTTGCGGAAATTTCCTTAAAATTGTTAATATTGTCTATTAATTTCTGTTTAAGGTCTTCAAACAATGCGGCTTCTAACTTTAACGCAGTTTCCGCACTGGTCAAAATCTTCTCTTCGAGTTCTTTAAGCTCGTCGGTCGTATACCTCTCAGCATTTGCAATCGTCTGCCTGCGATGGTAATGCGTAGGAACCTTATCTTTAAACGACTTCGAAACCTCTATGTAATATCCAAAAACTCTGTTATACCTGATTTTTAAGGTGCGGATACCCGTCGCGTCGCGCTCACGCATTTCCATTTCGCTTAAAAGAATCTCTGAGCTGTCTCTCATAGCTCTGAGTTCATCGAGCCTTGGATCGTATCCCTTTTTTATATAGCCTCCATCCTTTAACGTGGCAGGCGTATCGGTATCGGTAATTGCCGAATTGATAATATTTGCGAGACCGGAAAGGTCAATCAAACCGTTAACGACGTCACAAATAACCTTAGAAGTAAATCCCGTAAGACGGAATTTTATATCTGGTACCACGAGTAAAGACTGCGCTAACGCAAGACAATCGCGCGGCATAACGACGTTATTGGATATTTTGCCCGACAACCTCTCGATATCCTTCATCTGCTTTAAAAGTTCGATAAGCCCGACACGGACGACCGTCGATTTGTAAAGCTCTTCGACACCGTCAAGACGGTAATTTATCTTTTCCTTATCGCACAGCGGAGCCACTATCAAATTAGCAAGCAGTCTTGCTCCCATAGCCGTACAGGTTTTATCCATAACCCATAATAAAGAGCCGTACCGTTTACCCTCGCCCAGACTTTTTACGATTTCGAGATTTCTGATAGCCGCAGAGTCGAGTTGCATATTCGCATTGTTTGAAATGAACCTAACTCCGTCTATATTTGCAAGAGCGTGCTTTTGCGTCTCTTTAAGATATTCGAGCAAGGCTCCAACCGCACATACGGCAACAGTTTTACCGTCTATTGAAAAAGCTGAAAGCGATTTTGCTTTAAGCTGCTCCAAAAGGCGTTTTTCGGCATTGGCATACGAATACGTCCAGGACAAATAAGATGAAAATTTTGGAAGCACCCCCCTTGCAACTTCGGGGATGTCTTTAGAGGCAAACAACATTTCGTCGTTTGAAATTATCTCTCTTACACCTAATTTCAGCAATTGGTTTACCGCGTTCTTTATTGCGGCGTTGTCATTGAATTGGGTTGCACAAAGTTCACCAGTCGTTATGTCAGCCCAAGCGACGGCAACGGTATCACCTTCCTTGCAGACCGAACAAATATAATTGTTGGATTTTTCGTCCAGACTGTTCTCGTTCGTGATAGTTCCCGCAGTTATAACTTTTATGACGTCGCGCTTTACCATACCTTTCGCGGTTGCGGGATCTTCAAGCTGTTCGCAGATTGCAACCTTCTCACCGAGAGACACGAGCTTTGCAATATAGGTTTCTGCGGCGTGGAAAGTAATACCGCACATAGGTGCGCGCTCTTTAAGCCCGCAATCTCTCCCCGTGAGCGTAAGATCCAAAAGCTCGGAAGCTTTTACGGCGTCATCGAAAAACATCTCGTAAAAATCGCCCAAGCGGTAAAAAAGAATACAATCTTTATAGTTATCTTTCATAGAAAGATAATGTTTCATCATAGGTGTAACTTCCATATCTTATCCTATACCTTATCGCCGAACAGAGAAACGCCGTTCGCCTCGCTGACTTTTACGTTGACAAAGTTTCCTTTTTCATCGTTTGCGCTCTTGAAATATACCATTTTACCGAACTCGTTACGCCCGAGATACAGACCGCGCTTTATATCGAAGTCCTCGCACAGCACTTCGGTTTCGCAACCGACAAATTTCTGTGAATGCGCTCTCGTCTGCGCGTTTACAAGGTCTACGAGCGCCATAATTCTTCTCTTGCTGACTTCTTCTGAAATCTGGTTGGGCATTAACGCCGCTTTGGTTCCCTCTCTCTTCGAGTACACGAACGTAAACGCGGAAGAAAAACCGACGTTTTTAACAAGATTTAAAGTTGCCTCGAAGTCTTCCCCTGTCTCACCCGGGAAACCGACTATAAGGTCGGTGGTTATCGCACAGTCGGGAATATACTTTTTTAGTATCTCAACCTTCTTCAAATAGTCCGCCGAAGTGTAACGCCTGTTCATTTCGCGGAGAATTCGGTCGGAACCGCTCTGCACGGGCAAATGCAGACAATTGCAAATTTTCGGATTGTCCGACATAACCCTTGCAAGCTCCTCGGAAAAATCTTTGGGGTGACTGGTCATAAACCTGACGCGGAATTTGCCGTCAATATTTGCAACCTTGTCCAAAAGCTTATAAAAGGGTACGTCAGCCCCGCCGTTTCCGTAGGAATTGACGTTCTGACCGAGAAGCGTTATTTCTTTATAACCTTCGCCGACAAGCGATTTTACTTCGTCTATTATATTTTCTGATTTCCTGCTCCTCTCTCTGCCTCTAACGTAAGGCACTATGCAGTAAGAGCAAAAATTGTTACAGCCGTATGTAATGTTTACCCATGCGTTGGGATAACTCGTACGAAGCGGAACGTCGCCCTCGGTGACCAAACCGTCACACTCCTCGATTTCTATTACGGCTTTTTTGCGTCCGCGCTTTTCAAGTATATAATTTTTAAGCTTATTGAGATTGTGTGTACCGAAAATTATATCAACGTAAGGAAATTTTTCGTGAAGCTTTTCAGCCTTGTTTATCTGTTGGGGCAGACAGCCGCCTACGGCTATAATCATATCCCTTTTTGCGGCTTTAAGCTTTTTAAGCATACCTATATTTCCATAGGCGTGATTTTCCGCATTTTCTCTTATACAGCAGGTATTAAACACGATTATATCTGCGTCTTCCATCTTTTCGCACGAACGGTAGCCCATCCCGCTTAAAACGCCCGCAATCTTTTCCGATTCGTGCACGTTCATCTGGCAACCGTAAGTTACAATGTGATAATTTCCAAACATACATCCATTATAACTTTTATCGGCATTTTTTTCAATTAAAATGCAATAAATATTTTAATTTATAGATACTAAATGTAATGAAGAAAGGCTTGAAAATTTTTTTATGGACGGGCGCCGCGGTTATTTTTGTAATTCTGACGCTTATAGTATCGTTTTTTATTATCACGGCGGGTGCTAAATTACAGCCCGACAAATTGGTAGACTATACAAAATCAATCTCCGTCTATGACGGAGAAGGCAATAAAATAGAGAACGCCGCAAATCTGTCCGGAAAGAAAAGCGTAAATCTGCAAAACTTAAATAAGAATACCGTCAACGCTTTTATTGCGTCCGAAGACAGAAATTTTTACTCTCATAACGGTCTCAATTACAGGCGTATGCTGAAAGCGACTTACAAAAACGCAATCTCCCTCTCCTTTAAAGAAGGCGCATCGACAATCAGTCAGCAACTTATCAAAAACACGCATTTAAACAACGGCAAGACGATTAAAAGAAAGCTCAAGGAAATCAGACTGACAAAGCATCTTGAAAGAAAATACTCCAAAGACCAGATACTCGAAATGTATCTGAACACGATTTACTTCGGACATAACTGTTACGGACTGCAGAAAGCCGCAAATTACTACTTCGACAAGCCTGCGGAAGAGCTCGACCTCGAACAGAGCGCAACCGTAGTCGGACTTTTAATATCTCCGAATAACTACTCACCCTTCAAAAACCCGGAAGCCTGCTTAAAGCGGCGTAACGTCGTATTGAAAAATATGCTTGACTGCTCATTCATCGGTAGAACCGAATACGAAACCGCTATTTCTCAGCCTTTAAGCGCAAAACAGAGCAATTCCTCACTCAAAAATTCGGATTATCTGCACGCCGTATTTGAAGAACTCGAAGAACTTAACGTCGTAAAGACGGGTCAGCTCAGCGAAATAAATATAAAGACTTATCTGAATATGAAGGCTCAGTCAGCCGTGGAAAAACAGCAATTCGACTGTGACAGTTCGATTTTTATTCGCTCCTCGGACGGCGGAATTATTGCTTACCGCTCGTCAATAGGAAATGCAAAACGTCAAATTGGTTCAACGGCAAAACCGCTGTTTGTCTACGGTCCTGCCATCGAACAGAAAAAACTGCACTTAGTCACCAAAATTAACGACCAACCTATTAATTATAACGGATATTCGCCCGATAATTACGATAAAAGGTATCACGGTTTCGTATCGGTGGAAGACAGCATTAAGCAAAGCTTAAATATTCCTGCCGTCAAGACATTAAATACGCTAAAGCTCGACGACGTAAGTGCGTTTGCAAAAAAGATGAATATAAGTTTAACCGCGGAGGATAAAAACTTATCCCTTGCACTCGGCGCAATGAGCGAAGGAGTAAGTATAAAACAGCTCTGCGACGCCTACTCTACTTTCCAGAACGGCGGCAATTTCACGACGTCGGCTTTAATAAGCGAAATTACCGATAAAAACGGAAAGATATTATACAAGCACAAAACGAATAGCCAAAAAGTATTTTCACAAGGCACGGCTTCGCTTATCAATAAAGCGTTAGTAGAAACCGTAAAAAGCGGAACGGCAAGAAAATTAAACAAATTAAATTTCGACGTTGCCTGCAAAACGGGTACGTGCGGTACCGGCGAAGGCAATACCGATGCCTACTCCGTCGGCTACACTAACGATTTATGTTTCGGCGTATGGCTCGGGAGCAAAGACAATAAAAAACTTAACGTCACCGGCGGCATCGACTGCTGCAGTGCCGCCTACTCTATACTATCCGAATTATATGAGGGAAAAGAGCATAAAAAAATTGACACCACGAGCGGAACAGTTACGCTTGATATTGACAGAGAAGAATACGACGGAAACCAAAAAATAGTTATTTGTGACGATAATTGTCCCAAGTTAAACAGATATACCGTACAATTTAGTGAAAATAATCTTCCTATTGAGAAATCTGTTAAATTTACCAAACCAAACATAAAAATACCCTATATTTCTGTTATTAATAACGAAATTTGCATAGAGTTATGTCAGACACAGTACTATTCATATCGAATAAATAGAGTAAAAAACAACAAATCAGAGGAGATTTACAATGGAAAATGGCAACAAAAAATTATTGACACACCGGAGCCCGGAGAATACAGTTACACAATAATTCCCTACTACTCTTCCCGCGGAAATATTTTCGAAGGACAGAGCGTTACGCTTCCCAAAATTAAAGTTTCAAAAATTGACGACGATAAAACGAAGGTTCCAGACATAGTTTATAAAGATTGGTTTAACAGTTAAAAAAAGCTCCCTACTTTAGGGAGCTTTTTAAAAAGACTAATTAAATTTTTAAAACTTCGAGACTGGTGATTGCTTCGTCGACAAGAGCCGAAATATTCAGTTTTGCCTCCTCCGCTTCTACGTCCGCTATTTTCGGATGAATGACGGGATGCCGAGGTAAAAATACCGTACAGCAATCTTCATAGGGACGAATTGAAATTTCAAAAGCGCCCATCAATCTGCTTCTTTCAATAATCTCGTTTTTATCAAAACCGCAAAGCGGTCTTAAAATAGGCAAATTTTCAATTACACTGCCCGACGACGTCATACCTTCAATCGTCTGACTTGCAACCTGTCCCAAACTTTCTCCCGTTATCAGACACTGCGCTCCGCATTTTTTAGCAAGTCTTTCGGCAATTCTCATCATAAAACGGCGAAGAATTGTAACCATATAGTCGCCGTTACATTTTTTGTGTATCTCTTCCTGAATATGAGTAACTTTGACGACGTTTAAAATCGTGCCGCACGAGTACTCGGCAAGAACGCTCGCAAGTTCTTCAACCTTTTCGCGCGCCTGCATATTGGTATAAGGATAGCTGTGAAAATGAATGCACTCGATTTTCATTCCTCGCTTAGCCATCATATAGCCTGCGACAGGACTGTCAATACCTCCCGAAATCAGCAACATACCTTTACCTGCAGTACCAACGGGCATACCGCCGACGCCGTCTATAACGCTCCCGAATATGAGCGAAGTGCCGTTTTCTCGCAAATCTATGCCTATTACGTTTTGCGGCTCGTGCACGTCAACCTTCAGATTGTGGTTAAATTCAAGTAATTTTCCGCCTATTTCCGCGCTTATCTGCATCGAATTGAGCGGAAATTTTTTGTCAGCCCTGTGAGTTTCGACTTTAAAGGTGCCTTTTTCGGGACAAACGGCTTTTGCCGCTTCACAAACATTTTCCAAAGAAGTCTGCACTTTAAACGCTACGCTGAACGTGTGAATTCCAAATACTTTTTTAAGCCTTGACACAATTTCGTCCGCAAATTGTTCGTCAAAGTTCTCGATTGCGTATCTTCCGCTTAGCTTTCTTAATTCGTGCTTAATGCCTTTTAGAGATTTCTCTATATTTTCGCAAAAAACACGCTCGAAAAATCCGCGGTTATTTCCTTTTAAATGGATTTCACAATATCTTACGATAATTACTTTTTCCATCACTTACTCCATAATTTCGCGTCTTGCCCTGACCGTCGAATTGAGAATTTCTGCCGCCGAAACAACTTCTTCTATGCTATTTTCAGGGCAAAAACTAATTCTAAGTACACCGTCGGCACTCGCTTCGTCTATTCCGCAAGCTAAAATTACGCGGGAATAGCGCTTTTTTTCATTGGACGAACATGCAGAACCGGTACCGATAATAAGTCCTTTGTCGTTTACCTCGTGCAAAATTATTTCTCCGCGGACGCCTTTTGCTATCACGGTCAGAATATAAGGCGAACCGTTTTCGGGTGATACGACGGTAAACAAATCCTCATCAAGCAAACAGCGCAATTTCGCATTCAGTTCTTTGACGCGGGCAAAATTTTTATCGATATTCTCAAATCTATTTGAAGCCGCATATTCGAAAAGCTTAATACCGAATACGTTTTCCGTACCGCTTCTTAGTCCTTCTTCCTGACCGCCGCCGCACACATATGGCGAAATCGTGCAATTCTTACGCTTAAAAAGCGCACCCGTGCCCTTTGCGGCACCGATTTTATGCGCCGAAACGCTGTACAAATCAATGTTCTCACCTAATCTGAAAGGAACTTTTCCGAACGCCTGAACGCCGTCGGAATGAAACAGAGTTCTCGGATTTTTGTTTTTTACAGATTTGGCAATTGAGTTTATATCGTTTATTGCGCCCGTTTCGTTATTTACGTGAATTACCGAAACAAGCGACGTCTTTACATCGACCAAACTTAAAAGGCTGTCAGGATTTACGCTTCCGTCACCGTTCAGCTCCGCAACTCTAACCTCGACGCCTCTATCCTTTAAAACGTTTACACAAGAAAATACGGCTGAATGCTCGCCGCCTGAAATTACAACGTTGCCGCGCTTACCGCCGCAAATCAATGCCTGATTGTCCGCCTCGGTTCCGCAAGACGTAATTATAAGCTGAAAATCTTTGGGATTACATACGGTTTGCAGAATATTATTTCTACTCTGTACTAAATCCCTATGCAAGTTATAACCTTCCGCATATAATGCGGAAGGATTATAAAAGTTTTCATATAGGTATTTTTCAGCGTACTTGACGCCGCCACTTAGCGGCTTCGTAGTCGCCGCATTATCTAAATAAATCATTAAATTTCAATTACGCCTGTAAATGACTGCTTAACCGTACCGTCAAGCTCGACCTCGCCGTTTTCATCAAGTTTGACGAACAGGTCGCCGCCCTTGAGCTTAACCGTTATAGTTTCACCCTTCAGGCACTTTCCGTTGATTATGGCAGCGACAGCCGCAGCGGCGGCAGCCGTACCGCACGCCCAGGTTTCACCGCTCGCCTTCTCCCAGACGCGCATTTTGATTGTTACGTTATTGACAACTCTCACGAATTCGAGGAATACTCCGTTGGGGAAATAGTTCGAGTAAGCCAAAGCCTGTCCCAAAGCCTCTATATCGACGTCGTCAACCTTATCTACGAATATTACGCAGTGCGAATTACCGACGTTTACACAGGTAACCTTATAGGTTTTGTCGTCGACAGTAATTTCGCGGTCTATTACCTCACCGTCCAGCGTGCAAGGTATGTCCTTGCCGTCAAACGAAGGCTTACCGAGGTTTACGGCAACCGAGCTTGCAACACCGTTAAAGCAGTTTACTTTAAGATTTCTGACGCTACCGCAACTCTCTATTTTGATTTCATCGGATTTAATAATGCCGTTATCGAAGAGATACTTTGCAACACCTCTTATAGGGTTAGCGGCAAGTCCGCCGTCGCTTCCGTCACGGTTGAATACGCGCATTTTTGCGTCGGCAACGTCCGATTTTTCGATCATAACTATTCCGTCCGCACCTATTGCGTAATGCCTGTCCGAGAAATTTATGGCAAGCGATTCGGGGCAGGTTATAGTGCCATCCATATTATTGAAGAAAATGTAGTCGTTACCGCAACTCTGCATCTTGCAGAAGGACAATTTGAGTTTTTCCTTTCTCAATTTGTTAATATCGACAAGTTCAGTATTGAATTGATTGTATCTGCCCGCAATAACGTCGGCTAACGCATTCGTAGTATCGAGCGAAGTAAGTACCGTAATGCCGAGAAGAATTGCGTGATGGTGAAGCGACATATAGTTTGTTATAGACTCGATATCGGTTTTACCGGTATAAACTATATAGTCGATTTTGCCTTCGTCCATAAGCTTGAAGATTTCGTCGTTGCTCGAAAGACGCGCAACTTCGGTACATTCAAGACCGAGACTTCTTATGACGTTCGCCGTTCCTTTGGTTGCGTACAAGGTAAGCCCCAAATCCGCAAACTTCTTGACAATATTGACAATTTCAAACTTGTCCTGGTCATTTATCGTGAAGTAGATGCCCGACGGATGCTGTTTAGTAGGGTGCTTCATATTGAAGCCAGCCGAAACAAGACCCTTGAAAAGCGCCTCTTCGATAGTCTTGCCTATACCGAGAACCTCGCCCGTCGACTTCATCTCGGGACCGAGCTGAGAGTTTACGTCGTTGAGTTTCTCGAATGAGAACACGGGAACTTTAACCGCTACGTAAGGCGAATTACGGTACAAGCCCGTACCGAAGCCGAGTTTCTTCAACTTTGCTCCCACCATTATTTTAGTCGCAAGGTCGACCATCGGAACGCCCGTAACCTTGGAAATATAGGGAACGGTACGCGAAGCTCTGGGATTTACCTCTATTACGTAAAGCTCGTTATGATAGATAAGGTACTGAATATTTATAAGACCCTTGGTCTTAAGAGAAATCGCAAGGTCGGTCGAAACGTCGACTATCTTTTTAAGCATTGCGTCGCTTAAATTATACGGAGGATAAACGGCAATCGAGTCGCCACTATGAACGCCTGCCCTCTCGATATGCTGCATAATGCCCGGGATAAGAACGTCCACGCCGTCGGAGATTGCGTCAACCTCAAGCTCGGTACCCATAAGATACTTATCGCAAAGCACGGGATTTTCAATCTTCTGGGCGAGAATTACGTCCATATATCTTTCAATATCGTTACGGGTAAACGCTATGGTCATATTCTGACCGCCGATTACGTACGAAGGACGAAGCAGTACGGGATAGCCCAGAA